>JAUPKO010000351.1 GCA_030837395.1 Actinomycetota bacterium
CCGGGCGTCGTTCCTGGAGCACCTGTCCGGGCGGGCCTACCGGGTGGTGCCGGAGTTGCGGTTGGCCGAGTTGGGCAACGATGCGGGCATCGTGGGGGCGGCTGACCTCGCGCGCCTGTGACGGGTTGGGGCCTGCGGCGGGGTGAGTCGTGGTGGTGGTGCGGTCGTTCGGCGACGACGCCGCCATCGTGGTGGTGCCGTGGTGGGCTGTGGATAACTAGCGCGGTCCGCTGACCGGATCCGGTTAGCGTGGTGGCAGGACGTTGTCACTCACCGAGGGGGTAGCCCGTGGGACCGAGTCATTACATCGATGCCGACTGGTCGTCGACCGCAGTTCCCATTGCGCAATCGGGGTACCCGACCACTCCCATGGTGGCGCCTGCAGCCGCGGTTTCGCCTGGACTCGCCCCCGCGCCACGCCCCCGGACCACGCCGGGTCTCACACCCACACCTGGGCGGACCGTCGTGGTGTACTCACCGCGCGGCGGGGTCGGAGCCACCACCCTCGCGTGCAACCTGGCCGCCCACGTCGCCCGCACTCAGGCGGGACGGCACGGTGGGGTGGCGCTGATCGACCTCGACCTGCCGTTCGGCACGGCAGCGTGGTCCTTGGGGGTGCTGCCACCGCGGTCCTTGGCCGACCTCGACGGCCACACCAGCGACGAGCACCTCGGATCCGTGGTGATCCCCACCGACGTCGGGGTGCACGTGCTGGCCGCTCCCACTGACCCGCTCGCCGCCGAAGGCATCAGCACCGAGGAGTGTGTGGCCGCGCTCGCCTTCACGGCGCGGCGCTGCCAGCTGACCGTGGTCGACACCGGCCCCTACCTGACCGAGACCACCTTGGCCGCGATTGACGGCGCCAGCGCGGTGATCATCCCCATCAGCGGCGACGTGACGGCCGTGCCCGCCGCGCGGGCGGCCCTGCACACCCTCACCAGGCTCGGGTTCGGCCACGCGCGTGTGCTGCTGGTGGCCACCCGCATGGGAGCCCCGCACGCTCTCACGCCGACCGAGTGGGCCGAAGCTGTGGGTGCCGCGCCGTCGGTGCTGCTGCCCGAGTCCTCCGACGTCGCGCTCGCGGCCCGGCGGGGCAGGATCCTGAGCCACGATTGGCCCGACCACCCGTACGTCCGCGGTGTGGGCGCCCTCGCAGACCTGGTCCTCCCCAATGCCACCGGTGCTGCGGTGGCACCACCCCCTCGGCACCGCTGGCGGCGGCTCGCCGGGCCGTTCACCCGGAGCCACCCGCCGGCCCCTCCACCGGACGGCCAGCAGCAGGCACTGATTGGCCGTAGCGCCATCGGCTGAAGGGATGGACCGGGGGTGGGATTCGTGGCACCCTCAGTGCCATGCCCGATGCCGCCCTCACCTCGCCGTGGGAGCGCCTCGTTGAGGAGCACTGGGTGCGCCGGCTCGGCGTCGGGCTGCGGCTGGCCTCGGTTCTGCTCGGCATCATCGTGTCGGCGTTCAACGGGCTGCTGGGGCAGAGCTGGAATGTGGTGTTGCTGCTGGTCGCGCTGGCCTTCCTCGTGGGAATCGGCGGGGCACGGTCGGTCGGTGGGGCCTGGTGGGCCATCGCCGAGCTCGGGTCCGCCGGGCTCATCCTGGGCCTGGAGCAGCCGTTCAACTCTGCCTTCCTGCCGTACCTGCTGGCGGCGGGGGTGGCCGCAGGCGTGAGTCAAGGGGTGGCGATCGGCCTTGCCGGGGTCGGCGTCGCGGCGGCCTGCCTGGTGCCGGCACAGACCGTCACCGGCGTCCCGCTGACCGGTCAGGACGCCGCAACCGTCGCCGAGTGGTTGCTGATGTCCGTGCTCGGGGTGGTCGCCGGCGGTTGGGCGCAGGTGTGGGCCCGGCGCGAGAGGCGCGACGAGGACCGCTACCAGGCCGCCTACCAACTCCTCGTGCGACTGCGCGAGGTCACCCGGCAGTTGCCCACCACCCTCGACGACGTGACGGCCGCCACGACCGTGCTCGACCTCGTGCGGCGATCGGTGCCCTTCACCCACGCTGCCGTACTGCGGATCGACGAGGACGGCCCGCCGCAGCCGCTCGCCGTGCTCGGCGGCGACGCCATCCCGTGGTACCCGGACGCCAACTCCTGGCTCATGCGCCGGGTCAACGAACGGGGCACGGCTGCGCAATCGATGGTGTGGCTGGGCACAGGCACCGACACCGACTCCACGGCCCAGCGCGCCTTCCGGGCGATCCTGCCGGTGAACGTCGGCAATGCCCGCATCGGCCTGGTCACCCTGCAGCGCTCGACCCCCTGGTCCGACGACCAACTCGCCGGCGCCCAGGCCATCGTCGACCGGTCCGCACTGATGCTCGACACTGCGTTCGTGTTCGGCGACGTGCGATCGTTGGCGACGTCCGAGGAGCGGCGCCGGTTGGCCCGCGAGATCCATGACGGGATCGCGCAGGAGATCGCCGGCCTGGCCTACGTGGTGGACGACATCGCGCACCGCGAACCCGACCCCGCCCTGCGTGCGGACATCGATTCGATCCGGGACGAGCTCACCCGCGTGGTGTCCGAGCTTCGGCTGAGCATCTTCGAACTGCGCACCGGTGTCGAACCGGGGCTGGGGTTGGGCGCCTCCCTGAGCACCTATGTGCGCCAGATCGGCACCCGCGGCGGCATCACCGTGCACATGGTGTTGGAGGAGGACGCCACCCGCCTGCCCTCGGACATCGAGGTTGAGATCATGCGCATCGTGCAGGAGGCCATCACCAATGCCCGCCGCCATTCCCGGGCGAAGAACCTGTGGGTCACGCTGCGCACCTCGCCGCCGCGGGCCTTCGTCCGGATCGCCGACGACGGTGTGGGGCTGCGGGGCAAACGGGCGGACAGCTACGGTCTGGAGATCATGCGCGAACGTGCGGCACGGATCGGCGGACGCCTGGACATCCGGCAACGCGTGGGCGGCGGCACGGTGGTCGACCTCGCCGTCGGCGATACGGCAGTGCCCGCCGCCCGCCTGCCCGACCCCGCCGCCCAGACCGACCAGAGCACCCGCCGCCTGCCCCCCGACCCCGACCCCGCCGCCGACCAAACCGACCAGACCGCCGCCAGCCAACCGCGCTAGGAGTCCGCCACGTGAAACGCACCGTTCTGCTCGTCGACGACCACGAACTCATCCGGCAGGGCCTACGGCGGGCATTCGAACGTCAGGATGACTTCGAGGTGGTGGGCGAGGCCGAGAACGTTGCCGAGGCGTTGCGGCTGCTGGGCCTGCTCGCACCAGACGTGGTGATCTTCGACGTGCGCCTGCCCGACGGCTCGGGCATCGATGCGGCACGCCGGGCCCGGGAATCGAATCCCGACCTGGGCATAGTGATCCTCACGATGTACGCCGGGGACGAGCAACTGTTCGAGGCGCTGGAGGCCGGTGCGTCGGCCTTCGTGCCCAAGAATGCGCCCTCCGATGACGTTGTGGCCGCCGCCAGGCACGCGGCCTCGCTGCCGGGCTCCTTCAGCGCCAAGGACCTCGCCGAGGCGATGCGCCGACGGCTGAGCCCGCAGGGGCCGCAACTGAGCCCACGGGAGTCCGAGGTGCTGCAACTGCTGGCGGACGGACTCTCGGTGGCCCAAATCTCCCGCCAGCTCTACATCAGCGACAGCACCACCAAGACCCACATCTCCAAGCTCTACGACAAACTCGGGGCGGCCAACCGAGCGCAGGCCCTGATGACCGCGCTGCGGCTCGGCCTGCTCAAGGAACACTCCGACCCCCACCTGTGACGGAACTGGGGGCCGGCGTGAGGGACCATGGTGCAATGTCCGCGACACCGCCGGCCCATGGCCGGCCCCGTCCTGGGCCTGTTCGCACCACGCGGCCCGGGCTGACGGCCCTGGTGCTGGCCCTGTTCCTGGGTAGCCGCCTGGCGGTCGCCCTGATCCCTTTCGGCGGCACCCCCTACCCGTCCGGGCACCTGGTCATCAACGATGTGCGCCTCTACGCGACTTGGGCCACCGACCTGTGGTCCGGTGCCTTCCCCGCCTTGGACCCGATGTGGCAGTACCCCCCGCTGGCTGCGCCGCTGTTCATGCTCGGCGCCGTCGCGCCGGACGCCACGGTCGGTTTCATCGGTTTGGCCTTCCTGGCCGACGCGGCCGCCATGATCGCCCTGCTCGTGGCAGCTCGGCGCTCCGGGCGCTTCGCGGGCGCCTGGCTCTGGGCGGGGGCCGCGCTGATCGTTGGACCGGTCTTCCTCACCCGGTTTGACGTGTTCCCCACCGCTGCGGTCATGGCCGGCTTGCTGATCGTGGCCACCCGGCCGGCGTTCGCCGGGGCGCTGATCGGCCTGGGGGCCGCCCTCAAGGTGTGGCCGCTACTGGCGATGTCCGCGCTGCGCCGCGCTGCCCTGCCAGCCGGGATCGCCGGCTTCGCCACCGTGTTGGTGCTCACGAGCGCGGCGATGTGGGCGTGGTTCGGGGCCAATGCGGTGGCCTTCCTCAGCGGTCAGTCTGAACGTGGACTTCAGGTTGAGAGTGTGGCCGCTTTACCCTTTGTGGTGGGCCATGCCTTCGGTGCCGACGTGCCGTCGCGGTTCCGGTACGGCTCCATGGAACTCGATGTCGTCGGCGCCGGTGCGGCCGCGACCGTCGCGACCGTCGTGGGTCTGGTGCTGTTGGCGTGGGTGGCGGTGGCCCGCTTGCGGGGACGATTGGATCATCTGCCCGGCGCCGACGTCGCCTTCACCGCCGTGCTGATCTCGGTGGTGACGAGCCGGGTGTTCAGTCCGCAGTATTCGATCTGGCTGGTCGGTATCGGCGCGGTGTGCCTGACCTCCGCTCGCACCCGGATGCGCCTGCCCGTGCTGCTGGTGTCGCTGGCAGCCGTGATCACCCAAGTGATCTACCCACCGCTGTACGCCGAACTCATCGCCGGCTTCCCGCTGGCGACCACGCTGCAGGTCGCCAGGATCGCACTGGTGGTCGCCGCCCTGGCGATCGCCCTGCGGCGGGTGCTCGGGGCTCAGCCCGCCGCCACATCATCCGGGTCGCGCCCGGCCAGCAGCAGCGAGAGTCGCTCCGAGATCACATCCCAACCCCAGAACTCCTCTATCCAAGCCCTCCCGGCCATGCCCATTTCACGCGCGCGCTCCGGATCGCCGAGCAACTCCACGATGCGCTCGGCAACCGCCGCCGGTTCGCCACCCGGCACCACGTAGCCCGTCTCGCCCTGTTTGACGGCATCGGGCGCACCACCGCTGTCGCCGGCGATCACCGGCAGCCCGGTGGCGCTGGCCTCGAGGTAGACAATGCCCAGCCCCTCGACGTCCAGCCCGCGGTTGCGGGTGCGGCACGGCATGGCAAACACGTCGCCGGCCGCGTAGTGCGCGGGCAACTGCTCCCACGGGACTGTGCCGGTGAGCACCACATCGGCCTGCAGCCCGAGCTGCTCCACCATGGTGGTCAAGGTGGCCTTATGCGGGCCGCCCCCGACGATCAGCAG
>JAUPKO010000352.1 GCA_030837395.1 Actinomycetota bacterium
CGGCGCAACGTTGTGGAACGCGCCTTCGGACGACTCAAACAATGGCGAGCCGTCGCAACCCGCTACGACAAACACGCCCGCTACTACCGGGCCGGAATCGTCCTAGCCGCCATAGTCATGTTCTGGCTCAAGTAGTCCGTCAGACACGCTCTAGGAATCCGGGCTACCCGAGGCCCGGAGGACGCCATGCCCCGGTTAATCTTGATCGTTGCGTTCGGTGTCGTGATTACCGCCGGTTTCGCCGTTTTCGGATTGCCGTCGTATCAACTCCCGATGCCCACGTGGGCACTTGGGGTCGTCACCCCCACGTGCGGGCTGACGCGGGCGTCGACGGCGCTCGCCAGGGGCGATCTGGGTTTGGCCTGGGCTTTCAACCCAGCCGCCTTCCTCCTCGCCGGCGTCGCCATGACCGGGGTTGCCAGGTGGGTCGTCGGGCGTACGAGGCACGTGTGGATCAACGTCACTTTCCACCTGACCCGTCTTGGGTGGCTTGTCGTGCTGGGCCTGTTCATCCTGTTGTGGATCAACCAGCAATTGCACGCGGACTTGGTGATGCACGGCTCAGTGTGACGGCTCCGGTGCGCCCCGGACGGGGTCTACTGGCCCTCGGGCTGCGTGACGCGGCCCACAGCCCGATCTTGACAGGATGAACAAGGCCGCACACGCGGCCTGAAAACAATCAACCCCGAGTGTCAACCAAACCGGGGGCAGTCCCGCGTGACGTTGCTGCGACGAGGCGAGGAGCCAGACGATGTGATCGCCCGCGCCGACCGTGCGATGTATGCGGCCAAGAAGGCGGGCGGCAACCGCGTCGTCGGCACCTAGAAATGCCGAGATTCCCAGTTCCCGCGTCACAGCAGCTCGAGGCCGAAGCCAGGAATCAGGCCGAGGTCGCAGCCAGCACCAGCCGGACAACGGTCGGCTGACAACGCAGATCAATCATCCCGAACTGCAATAACCGGCGGAACCAGTTCCCCGCCCGGGTGAACCGGCCAATATCGCTGGCTCGCTCGGGGCAGGTGGCGTCGTGTGAGGTCACCCACGGGTCACCCGGCGAGTGCGCTATACCTCCGCAAGCTGGACGGCCGAACCCCACTCGACGGCGCTTAGTCGACCACCCGTCTCTTCCAGGTCACGCACCTCACCGAGGCAACGATGGCAGCACGAGCACGACACCCGCCCGACTCACGATGCATCCGGTCTGCGCGGCCACTTGACAGCCGTCCACAACCGCGCACATTCATACGCGCAGGCACCAAGCCGACTCTTAGGAATCGGGAGGCAACCCCTACAAAACTGACAAGGCAGAGAGCGAATCCACGCCTACCAGATCCCGTCAAGAGAATCAGCGCTGAACGGGCCGCGAATGCAGCGCACGCGGGGGGACGTCACAGGGGTGCGCGTAAAGGTTTGGGAGGTGCCCAGGGCCCGCGTGATGCGGTACGCGCGCGGCGCTGTTCGCGCCATATCTGCCGTCATCATGAGGACCCTCCGCGGCATGTGTAGATCGTTCCACGTGGGCTCAGCAGACCGATCTCCAGTGCCCAGCAACATCCATATGCGCATATCTCATGTCGGATCACAAGGCCCATTCCCGGTTTCTGGCTCACCTTCGGCGCAAACGGCCAGTTGAGAGTTCAAGAGAGCGAAATCTACGGAAATGGATCACTGCAGAGGTCCCCGAGGTGGCCGACAACCGCGCTCGGTCGCAGGCAGTGCCCCGGATCTGCTTCACCTGGCCAGAAGAGCGCCCGTTTGCTGAGCGTCCCTACGTCGGCCTCTTCGGGCCGACGTAGGGACGCACCGTTCCGCTTCCGTCGACCCACCTGAAGTGTTGACTGACGGGCTGCTTGAAGCGCACGTCAGAGAGCCAGCGCCCTTGGAGTCCGCCTGCGTCGGGGTCGGTCCGATCTAGAAGCGGGACTCTCCACAAGTTCGGTTTGAGCTCGAGTGCTGGGTCCGTCCACTGATCGGAGGCGATTGCGAAGGAACCGCTGATCAACCTGCGACCGGTCGGGCCGTTCACTGCGATGAGAACCTTGGGGGCGGAAGCGGGGTCGGCAATCCACTCCGGGACGAATCCCCCGATGCGCCACCCCTCTTCTGCCGCATGCGCGATCGCCTCCGTCGTCGGCTCGGAAAGGGGCGCCGAGATTGTCCTAACGAATAGGGCACTGCCAACCTCTCCAGCGACGTCCGCCATCGTCATGGGCGGCATCTGCAGTCGTTCAGCCTTCTCCTCGGGCACACCGAGGATTCGAAATCGTGGGCCGCTGCCGGGCGCGTCATTGAACAGCGGAGTTGGTGTTCCGGAGAGAGCTGAAATCAGGGCCGACTCCACCAGTAGAGACTCGCGTTCGGAATAGGGCCCGGAAATTCGCAATTCGTGCGTCGGGCTGGTGTTCAGCCAGGCGTCAAATGCAGCGTTGTGACTTCCACCCCCGTGTTGCATCGCACGCAGTTCAGAACCCTTCCCGACGTAGCGTGGCCTACCTCGGCTGTCGACCCATAAGTACACGAACTTGTCTCCGCTAGCACCACCATTGGTCATGCCGCGATCCTGTCAGAACCCGATTGTCCAAGACAAGCTAGACGCGACTCTCTTGCGGCCACAGCTTGGCTTCCGGTTGACGATGCCGTGACCCGGTCTCGTCGGTTGCGAAACCAAACAGGCACGCACCAAGGTGCTCACCTCCGCGCGTGAAACACGACCGCCGTGCTGCTGGCGCGCTCGACCCAATCGGCTGCGATTCGGCGCGCTGCGTCCATTCCGAAGGTCACGGGGCGCAGGGTCGTCGCGCCGGGTATGCGCGCGGCCGCGGTGGCGCCTCTGCCGGCAACGGACCGACTCGGGTCGTCAACGTAACGGTGACGCGGAGCCTCCAGGATAGTCGTGTCAACGAGGCTGAAAGGAGGGCTGGTTTCTGCGCAGCATGTGACTCAGTATTGGACGTTGCCGACAAGTCGGGCCCCGCTGCAGGTCGCCTGCGACAGAGGCCCTTCACACTGGCCTCCGTGTCATGCTTGCTCAGGATGACACGGAGGCCAGCGGCTGGAGCCCCGTTGTCGCCCGGCGGATCCAGGAGGGGTGTCAGCGAAAGTGGATTTCACCTTTGGGGAACTCGACGATCTTAAGGAATGGGACGTTGGCGTCCTTTCTTTTGAAGGACTACTCGTTGGAGGATTGAATTCGCATTTCTCGGAGGACTGGGAATTTCAGTGGAGGGCTCCGTGGGACAAGACTCGGGTGCCAGGACGGGAGGCACCTGCCAATCGTGCAGCCTTCCCGGAATTCTTCCTCCCGCTTCTCCCTGGACTGAATGTCGCGTACGGGCTCAACGGGTCGGGCAAGACACGCCTTCTCAACACCATTGTTCAACTGGCCCGGGGTGACCACGGCCCGTGCGAAGGACTTGTATTCTCCACACGTTCTTCTGTCACTGGGAACCTGTGTGACGTGCCCAGCAGCCTCGATGTTCATCGTCCGGCTTGGTACGGGGGTGGCGGCCAGGAGGAGGGCTGCGTATCCACGAGCGGGGGGGAAACCCGCGCAATATGCGACGAATTCCTGTCATTGGGCAGTCTGTTGCTGGCGCGACCGATCACCAACCAGCCCGAGGAGCGCATGTGCGTTGTCCCCTTCTGCCCACCAGGAATCAGAGGTCCCATTACTCGGGCGGCTCTGTCCCAGATGAGGGACCAATGGGATACCCAGCGCGAGGTGCTCGCACCCTTGCGCAAGACATTCTACGAGGACCAAAGGCATGGTGGTCCTAGCGAAAAGGAAATGCAGAGCCTATCTCCGGCGCTCGACCGTGAGTGGAGGACTTGGAACGAAGACGCCATTCTGTACAACACGAGGAATTTCGGTCCCGAGATCTTGCGTGATGCGCCCGAACTCGCGTCGTACGATGACCCGTACGGATACTTGAGCTCCCCGTTCACAAGCGATGAGCCCACCCACCCTAGAATGTTCGACGAGGCCCAGCCCTTGTTTCTTCCTCCGATTGCGTGGCTCAGTCGCGGGTATGGCTGGCCGGATCCGGTCCGGGTTTCGCCGAATTGGGAGCGTCAACCCGAGGCTCTGGACAGGACGTTGAAAACAACGCGCCGTCACGTGGCCCACTTCTGGACGGCTTTCTCGGAGCCGGCTGAACTGTTCGCGCCTTCGACCATGAAGGGCGAGCAAAAGGATGCCAGCACACTCCTTCGGACGTTACTGCCGGGCTCACCAGAGCTTCGGCTCGAAGTTGGCGAGCCAGAAGATTGGCTTCATGATCGCGCGCCCCGATGGATCCTCGGTGGGCTGCCGCTTGACTGGGCGAGCAAGGCTCAGAGGCGTTGGGCCTGTTTCTCGATTGAGACCACCTTTGAGACCACGCACATGCACAAATCCGGGTGGGACCTCGTCCTGCTTGACGAACCGGAAGACGGACTGCACAGGTCAGCTGAAGACGCCATCGCACGCGCCCTGTCTAACCCAGGAACTCCCATCGCCAAGCGCATACTCGTGACCTCTCATTCGCCAGCCTTCCTCAACGCACCTAGGGCCAATCTGGTCCACCTCAGCAGACAGGCGGGCCCTCGCGCCTGGCGCCCGGACGACTACGACAGCCTTGAACAACTTGGGCTTAGCGCTGGCGACCTGCTGGCCCGACAGCGCTTGTTCCTCGCCGTCGAGGGTTCGCACGACAAGGTAGTGTTCGAGACCCTCTTCGAGGGCAGGCTCAGCGAACTGGGCGTGACGATCCTTGCGCTGCGCGGGGCATCGCACGTTGAGGCAACACTGGATAGCCAATTCCTGTTCGAATGCACGGACGCGTCTGTGATGACCCTGGTTGACAACCTGGCAGCGGACACCGTGCGCAGCGTGTGGTCGTCGGCCCGCACCACAACCCAACGAGGAGACGTTGCCGGCGCGACAAAGATCATCCTCAGCGGCCTAGCTGGTAAGGCTCCGGAGAGAAAGTGGATGCGGGAGTTCCTGCCGAAGGCGATCTCGTCGGGTAAGCATGAGCGGGTGGAGGTACATGGCCTCAGCGAACCCGACATCATCTTCTACCTACCGCCAAAGTTCTTTGTTCGCGGCCACTCGTGGGATCGTGTCAAGAGCGATTGGAATGACTACCTGCAGAAGCCGGGGGCCAAGCACAGAGACGTCAAGTCCTGGATTGCGTCCGTCTACGGCACGGACACCAGTTCACCCGAGGCGTTCGCCGAAGCTGCTCGGGCACTTGAAGTGCCACCTGCAGACTTCGCCGGCCTCATCGGCCACATTGAGCAAGTAGTCAGTGGGGCCTGACGGCCGACTCTCGACCCTTCTCGGTCTTCGGCGGGAGGACCTTCCGCCCGCACGACCACATTCCCCGATGCACGGCGTCAACTCCACCCGCAGCAATGCCAAGCCTGAGCCCGTTTGTTTGCGCCGTGCGTGAGTTCAGGCTCACTCGTGAAGCCGGAGCACGCGTCGGCTTCTCTCCACCGGACGAACGATTCCCGCTTGACGCCAGTGCAGGATCCCCCGTCCCTCGGATCGATCCCCGAGGTGCTTGGCGCAGTCGGAGTTCGGCGCTGCATGCAAGTCGCGCCCCTCTCTCGACAGCCGAGCCAGCGGCAGGCCTTGACGAGACCAGTGAACAGGTCTGCCGCGTTTCAGACTCGGCCGACAGATCAGGCGGCACTCGATCCAGCCGCCCGCTGCGTTGCCCTGGTCCACGCACGCTGCGCCAGCCGGTCCACCTGCTCGAGTAGCTCGTGTGGCGACACCCGCAGGTCGAGCGGGTATTCGACGATCTCCACATCCGTGTGCCGCACCCGGTGGACGCGCGGCTTACCGCCACCGGCATAAACCAGCCAAGCCGTTGGAACTCGCAGCGTGGTGGCGTAGGCGAGCATCTGGTAATGATCAGCATTGGGGTAACGCCCGCCGGGCCCTTCGGCCTTGTACTTGGCGTCGAAAATGAGCCGCGGCCGACCACTCACCGTGTGAACGATGTCCGGAAACATGTGGATTACTGGCTTGTCGCCGACGCCGACGGAGTCCAAGTGGTCTGGATACTGCAGTTGGGACGTACCCGGCCGAGCGCGCAGCGCCTCGGTCAAGGCGGTGCCGACGAAGTCTTCGAACACTTTCGCCATGTCCACGACGAACCCGGCTACCTGCACGGTGCCATCGCCGGCCTCCGCGGAGGCGTTGGCCAGAATCACCTCCGCCAGCCGCAGGGCTGGCTGGTACCGCTCGTTGAGACGGCTCGCTTGCCATCTCGGGATTGCCTCCCCACGTCGCAGGACCGCGACTTCGGTAAGCCGCCCGTCAATGTGTGCCAGGCGGGCCGCCGCGGAGTCCGACAACCCAGGTATGGCCAGCATCCGTCGCAACGCAGTACGCAGGATCCGGTTCTCGGCGATGTCGGAGGTGAACTCGTCATACGTGACTTCGACCGGAACAACGAATCCGGGCC
>JAUPKO010000353.1 GCA_030837395.1 Actinomycetota bacterium
CGTGAGGAACGGCGGCTTCACCATCGGTTCGCCCAGCAACTCCTCGGCGACGAAGGCATTGGTCGTGCCGGTGCAGACGACCACGTAGCCGTTCTCCCAGGCCCGCTTGAGGCATGGCAGGGTCACGACGCCTTTGGCGATGAGGCGTTTGGACTCGGAAATGGTAAGCACAACATCGGCTTGCATGGCTTCTCCTCCACAAATGTAGCCCGACGCGCCAGCGGAGGGACTCCCTCGGCTTGGCGGGGCTATGAAAGTATTCGCCCCGCTTGATAAAGGTCCCCCCCGGCCAAGTTGTTGTAGAGACGGGAGTTGGTTGTTCCGGGAGTATTTGGTAGTGGAGAGAACGTGGTCATGAAGTATCGTCCGCATCCTGCGCCGGCGCCGCTGCTGTTCGGTTACGATCCGGTACGGGACTTGCCGGAGCGGCATCTGGCGCGGCTGGTGGAGTGGGTGGTGGAAGACACGGTGCAGCCCGACCGGGGGCCGGTGCGGCGGGGTCAGCCGGCGTATGATCCGCGGCTGTGCGTGAAGGTGTTGGTGTACGGGTACGCCACCGGGGTGCGGTCGTCGCGTCAGTTGGAGCGGTTGTGCGGGGAGAGTCTGCCGTATCTGTTTTTGACGCGGGGCGAGACGCCCAGCTACCACACCTTGTGTACCGCGCGCCGGGAGCGGTCGGCGGAGCTCGAGGCGGTGTGGGTGGGTTTGTTGAGTGTGGCGGAGACGGTGGGCTTGACGCGCGTGGGTCGGCTGGTGGTGGACAGCACGAAGCTGCGGGCGAATGCCAGTTCGGAGTCGGTGGTGAGGACGGGTGAGTATGACGCCGTGTTGGCGGAGTTGCATCGGGTGTTGGCGGAGGCGGAGCGGGTCGATGCCCGCGAGGCGCAGGAGGGCGGTCCTGGGGAGACGGAACTGAAGGCACTGCCGAAGCCGGACCAGATGCGCGACGTCTTGCGTCGGGTGCGGAAGCGCCTGGCCCAGGCGAAGCGCGCGGACGAGCCGGCGGCGTCGACGAGCGGGGTTGCGGAGCCGCCCCCGCGACTGACCGACCGCATGCGGGCCCGCGTGCAGGAGGCGATCGGCGTGCTCGAATCGGTCCAGGACGAGCGGCGGAAGCACGTCAGTCTGACCGACCCAGATGCCCAGATGATGCCGGAGGGCCGCGAGAAACGGCTCCGCGAGGGGCACTGCTTTGAAGTGGCCACCGATCAGGGCTTGCTGGTCGCCGGCGGCAGTTGCCAGGACGCGCAGGACAACGGTCGCTTGCTGGGGTTGGTAGCGCAGGCGCAGGAACACGAACCCCAGGGCGTGGTGGCGGTGGACGGAGACAGTGGCTACTACAGCGGCGACGGCGTGGCGGAGTTGATTCAGCACACTATCGACACCTGCATCCCGGACAGCCACACCGCCAGTGATCTGCACCGCGGCTTGCCCGTCGGCACCACGCGCGCCCGCGGGCGTGGCAGTGTGCCGCTGCACCATGACTCCGCCGCCGACTGCTACCGGTGTCCGCAGGGGAATGAGTTGCGCCGGGTACAGGAGCGCCAGCATTGTGGTCAGCGAGTGCGCGTCTACCGTGCCGTCACTCCCTGCCGGGAGTGCCCGCTGGCGGCGCAGTGCCTGACGCAGCGCCGAGCCAAGCACAAGGTGCTGAAGGTCGGCGAACACCACGAATTGTTGGAAGCCGCCCGGCAACGCTTCGCCGACCCCGAGCACCGCGCGCGCTACCGCCAACGAGGGAGGTTCGTAGAAGGCGTCTTCGGCTTCCTGCGCAGCGTCCTGGGCTTCACCCGCTGGCTGCTGCGCGGGAAAGACGCCGTGCGCTGCGAAGCCTCGCTGTTCCAGGCGGCCTACCAGCTCCGCAAAGTCCACCGGCTGTGGGCGGCCGCGTAGCGCCGCCCCGCACTCGCCCACACCCAGTAACGGCGGCGGACTCACGCGGCGAGCAGGCGTAGTCGCCGCCCCACGTGGACCGCGAGCCCAGGACTCTCCGCCTCGTCGTCGCTCACGCGCTGCCGCACTCATAACACAATCCAAACAACGTCGCCCGCCGCCGCGCCAAGCGACCGCCGCTCGCGCAGGTCGGTGGGGAATTCTCTCACGGCCCCTTGGCGCCTCGGGCTACGATTTCCCTCGTCGGGGTGCAGCAAGGCCGGCTGGGCGACGCCTACACCTGCACCCCGGTTCTGCGGAGAATCCCCGCAAAGTTCTCGCCGTAGATCTTCCGCTTGTCCGCCTCGGGCAGCCGGGTGAACGCCAGCCAGCCGACCTGGGGGCGCGGGTCGCGCATGGGGGCGTCGGTGCCGAAGAGCATTCGATCGGCGCCGACCTGCTCGGCCAGGTACTCGAGGACGCCGTTGGTCACCAGCGTGTAGTTGAGCTGCGCCCAGAGGTTGTCGTACTCCGTCATCAGCGCCACGACCGACTTGGCGTACGCCCACGATTTGCCGCAGTGATCGAGGTGGAGGCTCAGGTTCGGGTAGCGCTCGGCTACGGTGCGGACGACTTGGTCGGGCGTGCCCGCCGCGTCCAAGA
>JAUPKO010000354.1 GCA_030837395.1 Actinomycetota bacterium
GACGAAATGTCCTTCATGTTCCGCATCGTCAAGGGCATGTGGTCCCCGGACTACACCGAGTACCGCATCGACGCGTTCGACATTCACCGCGGCGACGTGTCCATCGTCGGATACGGCGCGAACCCGGCGACCTCCGCCGAGCTGCGCACCCCGACGGATCTGCGGCTCCGCCTCGCGCTCGCCGCCGCCCTGTAACCACCCCACAAGTTCCCGGCCCGTATCCGCGGGTGCGGGTCACCCTCGTGCCCTCGCTCGCCGCGGCCAGCCCAGAGGTGCGTGCCCAACACGCCAACCAAGCACCCACCGGAAGGAAACGACCATGACGCTAGACCAACTCCTCGCCTCGGCGCGGGAATCGCTGTCCACGCTGCTCGCCGAACGGGCCAGCCGCACCACCGCAATCGCCACCATGCGCGACCAGCTCGGCACCGACGCCGCCATCACCGAGTCGTCCGTCACCGAGGTCATCTCGGCGCGCGACGCCCTCGACCCGCAGATCGAGGCGGCCACCGCCCGCGTCGCCGAGCTCGAGGGCGAACTGGCCCGCGACAATGTCGCGGCCGAGCTCGCAGCCCGCATCACTCCAACCCGAGTTTCCGGTGTGACTGTCGGCGCCGAACCGGAAACGTACCGCCGCGGCGGGGAGCATTCCTACTTCCGCGACCTGTGGATGTCCCAGACGTACGGCCGCCGGGATGCCACCGAGCGCCTGGTCCGCAACGACGCCGAGGTGTTCGCTGTGCGCGCCGCCGACGGTGTCACCGGCACCGACGGTGCCATCGGCGAGTTCGTGCCACCGATCTGGCTGGTCAACGAGTTTGAGAAGTTGGCGCGGCCCGGCCGGGTCATCGCCGACCAGATTCGCAACCAACCCCTGCCTGGCGGCACCGACTCGATCAGTCTGCCGCTCGTCACCGGCGGATCGTCCGCCGCCGAGCAGACCCAAGGTTCGGCGTTCTCGCAGACGGACCTGACCTCGAGCTCGACGACCGCCGCAGTCACCACCCTCGGCGGCATCCAGCGGGCTTCCATCCAGTTGGTGGAGCAGTCCCCGATCAACATCGAGTCCGTGATTCTGCAGGACTTGGCCGCCGAGTACGCGAAGGTGCTGGACACGTTCGTGATCAACAACAATGCGGCGAACAAGCGGGGTCTGCTCAACGTCACCGGAATCAACGCCGTCACCTACACCGACGCGTCGCCGACGGTGCCGGAGATTTGGCCGAAGATCGTCGATGCGAAGCGCCAGATCCACAAGGGCCGGTACCTGCCCGCAACGCATGTGTTCATGCACCCGGACCGGTGGGCGTGGTTCGAGGCCGCGCTCGACGCCAACAACCGGCCGTACGTCAGTGATGACCTGGCATCGGCAATTCCGCTGCTGGGCACCACCGACGGGAACGTTCCGGAAGGGTTGGCGGGCAAGATTCGCGGACTCAACCTGCCCGTGTTCTTGGACCCGAACATCCCGACGACTCTTGGTGGTGGCACCGAGGACCGGATCATCTTCACCCGGTCCCCGGACATCACCCTGTACGAGGGGGCTATTCGGTCCGAGGCGTTCCGCGAGACGGAGGCGAAGACGGGCCAGATCGTGTTCCGCGTCTACACCTACGCGGCGCTGATGTCCGCCAGGGCACCGAAGTCGATTTCGGTCATCTCCGGTACCGGAGTCGTAGCCCCGACGTTCTGAGCCGCTAGTTGATCGTGGCGACCCCGGCGGGTCGATCAGTCCTGCCGGGGTCGCCATCACCACCACCAACCATTCGAGGAGGAGCCTGTGAGCATCGTGGACGCACTGAAAGCGGAAAAGGCCGGCTATGAGGCGCGCGGTCTGACCGACCGGGCAGCCGAGGTCCAGGTGCAGATCGACGCGCACACCGGGGCGGGTAAGGCCCGCGCTGCCGCACCTGAGGCGAAGCGGACCCCGGTCGGTAAGCAGACCAGGAAGTCCGTCTAATGGCGTCGGCATATCCGGGCGCCGTTGACGCATTGGTGCGGCCCGACGGCACCGATCCGCTATCCGACGGGCACGCCGCCCTGCACAACGCCACCTCCGACGCGGTCGAAGCCGTGCAGACCGAGCTCGGCGTCAACCCGTCCGGGTCTGCGCTGACCGTCGCGGCGAGGTTCACCGCCGCCGAGTCCGCCACGGCGGACGCCCAGGCCGACGCTACGACTGCGCTGGCTGATGCTGCCACCGCTGACGGTAAGGCTGTCACAGCGCAGGCCACCGCCGACGCTGCCGTGTCGAAGGCGACCTACGACGCGCACAGCGTCCTCGCCGCCACCATCGACGACACCCCTGCCGCGGTCACTGTCGCAGAGCAGACGCTGCTAGGACGTAAGACTGGTGGGAACATTGCGGCGCTGACCGTGGCCGAGGGTAAAACGCTGCTCGGCCTGGGTACTGCGGCCGTGGTGGACGTCCCGGCTAGCGGTGATGCCACGTCAGGTCAGGCAGTGAAAGGCTCTGATAGTCGCCTGTCGGATGCCCGCACCCCGACGGCGCATAAGACCAGCCACCAGTCCGGCGGGTCCGATGAGGTGACGCTAGCCCAATCGCAGGTCACCGATCTGACTTCCGATCTCGGGTTGAAAGCCCCACTAGCATCGCCGACACTGACCGGTGTACCGGCTGCACCGACCGCCGCTGTGGACACCAACACGACGCAGGTTGCGACGACGGCGTTCACTGTTGCGCAGATCGCTGATGATGCGGTTGCGAAGTCTGCTGTCGGCAACCTGCTGATTGCGAACCTTGCGAACGGTTCCGAATCTGGCAGTGTGGCTGCGGATGATTCTGTGGATTGCTCCGTGGCATCGTCTACGGCACAAGCCAAATCGGGCACACGGTCTATCGCCCAGACTGCCGCAGCAGCATACTGCTATGCCCGAATGACGGACGTAACCGGATTCACGGCGGGGCAGACGTACACGTTCTCGGCTCAGGCTCGGGCTAACGCCAGCGGCGAGACTGCCGAGGTGACGGTTCTGTGGCGTGACAGCGGGGGCGCTGGTATCGGCAGCGTTGTCAGCGTAAACGCGGCAGTGGTATCTACAGGGTGGACGCGTCTCATCAATACGACTGTGGCCCCTGCGGGCGCAGTGACAGCGACCATCTATCTGGGCAAGTCTGGCGCCAACGGCACGGTCCTGTATTGGGACGAGTTGGGCGCCTGGGAGGGTGCTGGCGGCCAGTGGGCGCTACCAGGCACCCCCATCACTAACCTAGGTTTCTACACGGATGAGTCTGTTGGTCGTCGTCTGTTCCAGTGGGATGCCAACAATTCACGCTGGCAGCAAACGTTCGGAGACACGGGCTGGCGTGACGTAACGTCACTAGTCAACGTGTCCGGCTGGACGAATGCACCAACCGCGCTCGCCGTTTACGTCCGGCGCACACTGGAACACACGTCGATGATTGTGCAGTGGAACGCCGGTACTGGGAGTTGCTCAGGTACCGGGGTGCTCACACTGCCGTCAGGTTTCGGCCCGGCGGCAACAATCATTGCCCCGGCGGGCGCACTGGTTGGCCTGGACGGTTCAACGGTTGGTGGCTGGTATTGGGCAACCGGGACGACCATGAACCTGACATCACCGGCCACCAGTGTCGTTGCTAGGACCATCGTGACCTTGCCATGCACCGCCGCATGGCCCACCACATTGCCCGGCACAGCCTCAGGGAGCATCCCAGCATGAGCGACTTCATCATTGACGCAGATCCGTTTATTCCGTCCGGTGTTCCTGCGACCGTGGAGCAGGTCACCGCGATGGTGGTGGACGGGATACTACCCGCCGCCAAGGTGGCCGCACTCGCACCCGACCAGCAACCCGACAGCATCGCCGACGCGGTAGCGGTCGTAGTCGCGGACCGAGTGGGCAAAGGTGAGGACGTCGCCAAGTTCGAGGCTGTCCTCGCCGACGTGGCCGTGTCCGCCAAAGACGTCGAACAGGTCGTCACACTGCGCGCCGCGGCGGAAGAAGCGTTCTGATGCCCGTCACCTACGACGACGCGGGCACCCCATATGACTACGGGCTACTCCTCTACGACGACGGCCCGTCCGCCGGGACCATCACCGGCACCGTGACTGTGGGCGGCAGCTCGTGACCTACGTCGACGTGGGCGACGTTGCGACACTGACCGGCCATGTCCGCACCTCCGCCGGGGTGTTGGCCAACGCCACCGCCGTGACCTGCACCGTCACGCAACCCGACACCACCACCACGACCGTCGCACTGTCTAACACGGCGACCGGTACTTACACCGGCGGATTCACCGTGACGCAACCCGGACGGCACCGTGTCCGATGGGTCGCGACCGGCGCCAACGCCGGGGCCTACCCCGACGTGTTCGACGCGTTCCCGGCCAACCCGCGATTCCTCATCTCGCTCGCCGACCTGCGCGACGTCCTCAACTTGGCCGCCGACAACACCACCCACGACGACGAGCTCCGCCTGTACCTTGCCGCGGCCACCGTCGTCATCGAAGACATCGACCGCCTCTACCTACTCGACGTCCATACCCACGTCTGCGACGGTGGACGGCCCGCGATCCTCCTACCCGACGTCAACATCTCCGAGGTGACAGGCGTCGACGAGGACGGGACCACTGTCGACCCGTGCACATACCGACTCGACGCCAAGTCCGGGATACTCCTGGCCTACCCGCGCGGCAGCCTCCTCCCCGACGGCCTGCGCAACCTGACCGTCACCTACACCGTCGGCGCTGGCGAGGTCCCGCCGAACGTGCGCATGGCCGCCCGGGAACTGTGCCGGCACTGGTGGCAGCGCTCCCAGCAGACGAACCGGCCCGCGTTCGGTGGTGGCGACGCCGACACCGTGTACGTCGCCGGATACGCCGTGCCCAACTTCGTCGTCGGGATGTTGCACCCGATCGACATCGGCATCGCCTGATGGGATCGACCGCGCCCCGCGTCAAAGTCGCACTCCTCGCCGAACTGCAAAGCCTCTACACGGCGCCGGTGCAGGTCGTGTACGGGCCGCCGGGCACCGACCAGGAGGACGACATTGTGTGTGTCGGCAACGCCCGATCCACCCAAGACTTGGCCACGATGTCGCCGCAGCGCCGCCGTGAGGAAACCGTCGACGTCGACGTGATCGTGTCCTGCTTCCGCGGTGGTGGGATCGAATCCCAGCAGCCCGTCACTGAACGCGCCTACGAGCTCCTCGCCGAGCTTGAGGATCACCTACAGGGCGCCGGGTATGACCTCGGCGGGACTGTCCGCCTGGCCCGGGTCACCTCCCACGAGCTCGTGGAAGCAGCCGACCCCGAAATCCTCGTCAAAGGCCGCGTCTCCGAGATCACCGCCACCGTCACCTGCCATGTCCGCATCTAGCAAGGAGTGCCCATGCCCCGCATCCGTAACGTGTCCCCGCTGGGAGCCCTCGACGTCCCGCTGCTCGGGCGCACATTGGCCGCCAGTGAAGAGGCCGACGTACCCAAGTCGGCCGCCGAGCAGTTGCTTGCCCAGCCCGACAACTTCCAGCCCGTCGCCACGCCCACCCCGAAGGAGTCCCGATAATGGCCACCGGAACCTTGCAGGACGCCTCCATCGGCTACAAGACCGAAAGCACGTACGGCACCCCAGTTGTGGTGGACCGGTTCGCAGAGTTCGTGGACGAATCGTTCGAGTGGGACCCGAAACGGGTACAAGGCCAGGGCATCCGCGCCGGGTCGAAGGTGGCCCGCTCCGCGCGTAGGGTCACCACGCAAACGTCCGCCAAGGGCGACATGACGGTGGAGATGACATCGAAGGGGCTCGGCACCCTGCTGGCCGCATGTATGGGCGCGGGCGCCTCCACCCTCGTGGCCGGCACCACCTACCAGCAGCTATTCACCTTGGCGACCGGACCCAACCCGCCGTCGCTGACCGTGCAGAAAGCTGTACCGCGCATCGACGGCACATTGGACCCGTACACGTTCAACGGTGGCGTTGTCGAGTCGTTCGAGCTGGACTGTCCGCAGGGCGAAATCGTCACATTGAAGCCGTCGTTCATCTTCCGTGAGGTGTTGACCGCCACCGCGTATGCCACCCCGTCCTATGTGGCCACCCCGAGCCTGTTCCACTTCGCTCAGGGCGCCATCACCCTTGGCGGTACTGTCACCGCCCCGACGACTACGGCGCTCGCTTCGGGCGGCACAGCGGTCGCGAATGTGCGCGACTTCAACTTGAAGGTCGACCACAAGCTGACCGCGGACCGGTTCAACTACGGTGGCGCCGGGAAGATGGCGCACCCGACGTATGGGTTGCGCGAAGTCACCGGGTCGATGACGATCGAATACGACTCGCAGACGATCGGCGACGCCTACCTGGCGGACACCGAACTCGCCGCCACCCTCACGTTTACCTCAGGCGAGGCACTGTCGACCGGGTTCGCACAGTTCCAGATCGTCACCCCCGCCTTCAAGCTGGACGGGGAACTGCCGAAGACGAACGGCACCGAACTGGTGACGCAGCAGGTCGATTTCACAGTCCTCGACAACCTGACCGCGGCGCAACCCCTGTGGCTGGTTCTGCGCACTGCGGACAGCGCACTTTAGATGGTTGCTGTCGGCAAACGCGCCGTCGACCTCGACGTCGACGCCAAACAGTTCTACGAAGTGCTGACCTTGGCGCGAGTGTTCGACAAAAAACTCTACACCGGGCTGCGCAGAGACCTGCGCAAAGCGGGCGAGGGTGCCGCGAAAAGCGTCCGTGCCGAGGTCGTCAAAGAGCCTGGCTCGGCGCCGGTGGAGTTCTCCCGCGGGTTGCGCGCCAATTTGGCGTCCGGTATTCGGGTGCAAATCAAGGCCAGCGAATCGTCGCGCCAAGTGGGCGTGTTCATCGCGTCGACAGGCAAGAGTGCGGCGTCGAAGCAGCTCAAACGCAGCTACGACAAGCCGAAAGGGTGGCGGCATCCCGTGTGGCAGCGCGGCGCCGACCCGGTGTGGACCACACAGAAGGGCCGCCCCTATTTCGGGTCCGTCATCGCCAAGCAAGAGCCCGCGATCGCCAAAGCCGTGAAGGTCGTCCTCGACCGAGCCGTCGACTCCATCGCCAACGGATAGGACACCCGTGAAGATCAAGATTTCCGGCACCGAATATGACGCCGCCCAGCTCGGCAAACTGTCCCTGTTCGACATCATCGAGTTGAAGCGGCAGACGGGGCTGTCCGTCGACGAGTTGAAGGAGTCGTTTGCCGACGTCGACAAGGACAACCCCGAAACGGCTATGCGCTCCGAGGAAACACTCATCGGGTTCGGCGCCGTCGTGTGGCTGGCGCGGCGCAAAGCCGGGGAGCGGTTGACGTTCGAGGAGGCGTGCAGTTTCCCGCTCGACGAGTTGGAGTTCATCGCCGAACCTGACGACGGACTCGACGATGCGGTGGACCCTCCCATGCCCGGGCCGGATTCAGGTCTGGGCGCAAACCCCGCACTGTCCAACGGATAGGCGACATTGAGCAGCACGTCTACAGCCGCCTGATCACCGTCTGCCACGTCTGGCCAGGCATCACCCCGCTGAACGTGTGGGAACTCCCGCTAGACGTGTGGCTGATGTTTGCCCACGCCGCCGACGACTGGACCAAGCAGCAGAAGGAGGCGAACCGTGGCAACTAAGTCGATGACGTTCAAGCTGTTCGGGAAAGACGTCTCCGCGTCAAAGACGTTCAAGCAGGTCGGTAAGACTGCCGCCGGTACTGCTACCGGCATCGGGGCAGCGTTCGCAGCGTCGAAGCTGGTTGACTTCACGAAGCAGTCGATTGGTGCGCTGGACTCACTGGGTAAGCAGACACTCACGTTGCAGCGGTACATGGGCGGCTCCACCGAGGACGCGTCCCGCCTGGCGCACGCCTTCACGATGACCGGCACCGACACGAAATTGGCCTCCGTCGGGCTCGGCATCTTCAGTAAGAATCTGGTGGCTGCGAAAGATCAGCAGCGCAAGTTCACGGCCGACAGGGCCGAGGCCGCCGCCCAAGGTAAGGCGTTCACTGGGGATCTTGGCAAGAACGCGCAGGCCTTCGCCGACATGGGCATCACTATTCGCGACTCCAACGGCGACATGCTGCCGATGCAGGACCTACTCGCGGCGACGGCTGAGAAGTTCTCGAAGATGCCCGCCGGTGCGCAGCGCACATCCGCGGCTATGAAACTGTTCGGCAAGTCCGGTGCGTCGCTGCTGCCCTTCCTTTCCAAGGGCGCGGCCGGGGTCAAGGAGCTGATGGAGGAATCCGATCGGCTCGGCACCACCCTGTCAGGCAAGGACACCGACGCGGTGAAGAAGAACACCGCCGAGAAGCGCCGCATGGGCGAAGCAATCAAAGGTATCCAGGTGACGATCGGACGTCACCTGATGCCCGCCATCACCGGCCTGGTCACGTTCATGTCGGAGAAGGTCGTCCCCATAGTGGCGAAGGTCGTCGGCTGGTTGAAGGAGCACAAGGACATCGTCGTTGTCCTCGCCGGGGTCCTCGTGCCGATCATCGCCGGATTCAAGGCGTGGACCGTTGTGATGGGCATTTTCAACGCCGTCATGGCCGTCAATCCGATTGTGCTCATCATCCTCGCGATCGTCGGACTAATCGCGCTGGTTGTGCTGGCCTATAAGAAGTTTGATTGGTTCCGCAAGTTCATCGACGGCGCATGGCAGGGTATTCAAAAGGCGATCCAGGCCGTCGTTGAATGGTTCAAGTCGACCGCGTGGCCGATCCTCAAGAGGATCATCGGATTCGTCGTCGAATACTACAAATTCCTGTGGCGCATCGTGTCCGCCGTGTTCCGCGGAATTTGGGCTGTCGTCTCCGGGTTCATCGGTTTCTTCCGCGACAAGGTGTGGCCGGTAATCCGTTGGGTGATCGACAAGGTCGCCACCTATTACCGGTGGTTGTGGAGTGTCATCTCGGCCGTGTTCCGTATGAGCTGGCAGGTCATCCAAGGGTTCATCGGTTTCTTCCGCGACAAGGTGTGGCCGGTAATCCGTTGGGTGATCGACAAGGTCGCC
>JAUPKO010000033.1 GCA_030837395.1 Actinomycetota bacterium
CGGCGAACTACGTGTGGCACTGCGCGCTCCGTAACCACGACGAGGACCGGGCGCTGAGTGACGCGGAGTGGGAGCAGATCGCGCGCCAGGTGATCACCGGGATGGGGTTCGAGGAGTGCCGGTGGGAGGCGGTGCGGCACGCGGACAACCACGTCCACCTGGCGGTCACCCGGGTGACGGAGTCCGGGCGGTTGGTGAGCCTGCGTAACGACTACCGGCGGATGGGGGCGATCGCGGCGGATCTCGAGGTGGCGTTCGCGATGGAGCATGTGCCGGACCGGGACCGTGGAAAGGCGGGGGTGTCCCGGGCAGAGCTGGATCGGGCCCGGCAAGCGGGTCACACGGAGACAGCCCGCGACGGACTGGCCCGCAAGCTGCGGGCTGCGGCGATGGTCGCGCGGAACGAGGGCGAGTTCGTCACCCGTGTCCGTCAGGACGGTCTGCAGCTGAAGCCCCGCCGGGACGAGGCTGGTCAGGTTGTCGGCTACGCGGTCGCAGACCCGTCGAGCGGGCCCCTGTGGTATGGGGGCCGGACCTTGTCCCCGGACCTGTCCCTGCCCCGGCTGCGCCACCGCTGGGCCGCGCTCCCGCAGCCGCGTCCCGCTGGAGACGACGCCACCTCCCCGACCGGGTCCTCCTCCGGGTCCGCGGCGGAAGCCGCGACGGGGACCCGGCCGACGACGTCGTCGGCCGACCGTGACGGCGCGTCCGATCCGGTCGCGTGGTCCGGCACCGGGCAGACCCCTGCGCGGACTCGGTTGCGGGAAGAGGCCTGGGCCCAGGCGCGAGCCGTGGTCGACGACGTGCACACCCGGTTGCGGGATGTCCCACCCGATGACGCGGCGACGTGGGCGGCGGCCTGCGGTGAACTGGCCGGGGTACTGGCCGCCCTGTCGGGGCGCCTGGAGGTTCCCGGGCGGCCAGGTCCGCTCGCCAGGGCCGCGACATCTCTGGCCCTGGCGGCGCAGACTGGTGCCATGGCGCGATACCCCCGTGATCCGTACCCGTCGCATCTGACGAACATGTGGGGAGTGTCGCGGGCCGCTCAGGACGCGTACCTTCCCGGTCACGAGATGAGCCCGATGAACGAGCTGCTGATGAGCGTGCAGCGGACGGCCGGCTCAATCGGCGATATCCGAGCGGCGCGGGCCGACAGCCGCCGCTCCGCACAGATCATCGCGGCCTACCAAGCCGTGGAAGAGTGGCTGCAGAACCCGGTCGGGCCGCCACCGCCGCAGACCGCCCTGGTGTTTCCCGGCTACCGGCCCGCGCCGACGGCCCAGCCGACGCCACCGCCCCAGCAGCAGCGCCCAGCGCAGCCTCCAGCACGAAGGAGAACGGGCCTTCTGCGGTGGCTGCGCCGCCGCGGGCACGGTGACGAGGACCGCAGCCGCTGAGAACGACGCGACGCCACACACACGGGGGATGCGCATGGATCCGGTCGAGAGCGCAGCGCGGGACGACATGGAACGGCTGCACTCGGTCTCCCGGGACACCCTGATCCAGGCGGCCCGGACCGGGATGAGCCTGGCCGAGGCCGTCCTGCACCTGGAGGCCGAACGAGCTCGTCACGCCCAGGCCGCCGGCCGGGAAGCGACCATGGCGCAGCGGGAACATGCGCGAACCACCCGGGACGCGGCCGCCGCCGTGTGGGAGACCCGCCTGCGCGATCCGCAGTGGTTCACCGACGCCCCGATCCAGGACGTCATGGACACCTGGGCCAGCGCCGAGGCCTGGGCCCAGGCTGGCGACGCCCGAGCGATCGCAGCTCGTGAACGGCTCCGGCTCCAGGTGCAGCAACTGGGCCTGGACCCGGACCTTGTGGCGATCGCCGTCGACGATCGGGACGTGCGGACCCTGACCGACCTGTTCCAAGGCCCTGGCGTCGCCCTCGACCCCGAGACGGACCGCAGCGATCAGGCGCGGGACGGACGCGACCGTGCCGACGACGGCGGACCCGCACGTCGGCGGATCGCGCGGGGCGGAGGCGTCTCGCAGGACGTCGAGGAGATGACCGCGATGGTGCGTGAGACGCTGCACCCCGAGGTCACCGAAATGGTCCTGGGCGACAAGAACTGGCCTCGGGTCGCCGGTCAGCTCAACCGCGCGAAAAGCAAGATCGACGATTTCAACCGCGCGAACCCGTCCCAGGCACTGGACCTTCGCGACCTGCTCGTGTCGCTGCAGGACCGGCAGCCTCGCGGCACACTGCGGACTCCCGCAGGGTGGCTGATCTGGCAGTTGCACAACGCCAGCGCGGCCCGGGGCGTGACGCTTGTCGAACAGACCCGGCCCCGCGGGACCGCGGGCCGACCCCGCCGTCGCACGGCCACCTCACCCCGGGCCCGGACCCCTTCCCGCATCAGGCAGACCTCCCGTCCGGACGTCGAACGCGATTGACGATCCAGCGGCGGGACCCGGCTCACCGCTCCGGAGTCGTCTCCGAGCCGCGGGTCGGAAGCCGCGGAGCGGCCTGCTGTGAAGCGTGGGACGCGGCACCGGCTGACCGGCCGGTCCGCAGCGTCTTGGGGAACGACAAGGGCGGGGCCGTCCTTGTCGAGGGGGAACGCGCAGGCGAGAGCGACGCTGTCCCTACCTCGCGTGCCGGTGTCTCTGCCCGGTCGATCGCACGGACCTGGTCCGCGACCTTCTCGGCCCACGAGATCATCTCCCGGGCCGAGGACTCCAGCTGCGTGTGCCGGGTGTGAGCCGCGACGAAGTACGGCACGTCCTGCAGCACCTGCGTGCGCTCCTGCGCGGTCAACGGCCGCCGATAGGCGGCGTCGAAGGCCGCAAGACCCTCGGGACCCCGTTCCGGCCGGGACGGGGAGTCGTCGAAGAGGATCGTCCCGGACCGGTCGGTGACCGTGAACCGGTGAACGTCAGGGTTTCCCGCGATCTGCAGCACCGCGTCGGGCAGCTGCGCGGCCGCGTTGTCATGTCCCTCCGGAGGAGTCCACCGGGCTGGCTCACCGGAATCGACCGCCCGGTAGTACCGCCCGAGGGTGGACAGACGCGAGACCTCGAAGGGAACCGCGACGACGACGGCATGGGTGGAACGGTCATGAGACGCGGCCTGCCGGACATTGTCCAGCGTCTCGTCCAGGCGCCTCCACGTGCTCTCGACCAGCACGCTGTACCCGTGATCGTTGGCGTACTCCGCGCACATGGTCGTCCACCGCGCCATCGCAGGGGCCGTCACGTCGGGCATCCGCAGAGGGTCCGTGGCCATCAGGTGATCGAAGTCGGGGTGGAACTGCCGCAGGTCGTCACCGATGATCCGCACGACCTCACCCGGCGGGTACATGTCGATGACCCGGTTGCCCCCCGCGGTTTTCCCCACGCCAGGCTGACCACCGATAACGATCGTCACCGGCTGGTCGGACGGCCGGGCATGGCCGAAGACCTCCTCCGCGATACGGGTCTCGAACCGGTGACGGAAGTAGCTCTCGTCCGTATCAGTCATCGACCTGGCCCGCAGTGCGTGCCCCCAGCTCCGCGTACCGGGAACGCCACCGTTCGATCGCGGCGATCTGGGCGTCCCGGTCGTCGGCCCCGACGGCGTCCCGGTCGTCGCGTATCCGTCGACGTTCGGCCTGCGACGCCTGGACCTGGTCCAGATCGTGCGCCATCTCCGCGGCGTCCTGCAGCGCGTTGAGACGGCCACCGAGCATGGTCGCGGTCTCGAAGAACACGTCATACAGCTCGGTGGGCGGATAGCTGGCGTAGTCCGGTCCTGACGAGGTCAAGGCCGTTCTCCCTTCACGGTGCCTGTGGTGTCCAGAACGATCCCGAACCAGCCGGGGGGCTCGGGGTCATGGGGGAGGGCGAGGTCACCGTCCTGGATCTGATGCCGACGGCTGGTGCAGCCAGCGAACGGGCCGTGGTCAGGACTGGTGAGGTGGTGCAGGAGGCCGATGGCGCGCTCCCACCACAGGAGCATCGCGTCCGGCTGCTCGTCGAGACGCGCGCCCTCCCACGCCATCCAGAGCGCGTCGAGAATGGCTATCGCCTCGTTGTGCCGCCACCACTGCGGGCACCAGATCAGCCCGGACGACGTCTGCCGCTCGACGACCTGGTGGAACCAGCCGTGGAACCAGGCCGCCATCGTCTCGTACAAAGGGTCCGCCTCGTCGTCGAGGTCTTCACCGGATCCCTCGCCGGAGTCCTCGGGAGGCAGTATCAGGTTCTCGACGTCGACGATCGGCGGCCGCTTGTCGCCGGGACCGGCGGAACCAGTCGGCGCTGTCACGGGGTCACCGCCCTTCCGGGGTCGTAGCGGTCTAGGGACGCCTCCACCGCGACCACCCAGGGGCCGTCCCACCACGGTTGCGGGGCCACCAGGGTGGGCAGCATCCCGGAGGCGACCACGATGGCCCGCCCGGGCGGTAGCGCGGCGAGCTCGGCGACGTCCAGGACCCGCAACCGGCGGGTGGAGTGCTGGACCGACCGCTGGCCCTTGGCCCAGCTCGTGGACCAGTGCGCGACGTCCTGCTCACCGATGATCGTCGACAGGGATTCGAGGAACGCGGTATCGGCCACACCACCCCCGTAGACGCGGACGTTCGCCGCGCCCCAGAGCTTCTCCATCCCGCCCTTGCCCCAGACTTCCACTCCCTGCCACCAGGACTGCAGGATGGTCTTGAGGACGATGCCGCGGCTGCCGTAGTGCGAGTACAGGTCCGGCAGCTGCCGGATCCGGCAGACGTTCGCCGCCTCGTCCAGAGCCGCCACGAGCGGAACCGGCAGCCGGCCGCCGGGGGAGCGCATGGCACTCCGCTCGGCCGTCTCCAGCAGTGCGGCGATCAACGCCGTGACCAGTGGCGTGGCCGAGGCCTCACCCTCCCGGGACAGGGCGAACACGGTGTCCGTGCCCGTGACGAACTGCTCGGGCCGGAACTGCCGGGTGCGTGCGGACGACGGCGGGGTGACCCATCGCGTCACGGTCGGTTCGACCAGGCAGGCCGCCATCTGCCGGGCGGTGGCGTAGACCGACCCGCGCAGCTTCTCCGGCGACTCGATCATTCCCGTGACGGAGTCGGCGGCCAGCTCGTGTCCCGCGCGGGACAAGGCCATGGCCGGACCGCGGTTGGTCGGCTCCGTCAGCCACCGGTAGACATCCAGGATCGACAACCGGCCGGACGACCCGCTGACGGCAGCCGCCAGCAGGAGATTGGCCAGCAGATCCTCACCCGCGGAGTCGAAGAACGCGTCACGACGTGACCCTGCGGCCCGCGATCCGGCGGCGAAGTGCCCGGCGAGCCGCCGGGCGTCCGAGACCGTCCGCACCTGCTCCAGCGGATCCCACCACCAGGTGCACGGCTCGCCCGCCAGGTCCTGGGGGTCGAACACCCACACCTCACCGACGTCACCGCGGGGCCCGCGCAGGGCGTCGACGACGTCCCGCTTGTTACTGGTCACCACGACAGGTCCCGGAGCCTCCAGGCACATCGGAATCACCTGCGTCGATGTCTTCATCGTCCGCGGCCCGGCGATGACGATGGTGGTGTCCTCCCAGGAAGACCGCAGCGGCGTCCGGCCGTCGAGGGCCAGACCGATCAACGGCCCATGGGTGGCGGGGTCCTCCGTCGCGCGCTCACCGATCAGCCGCCTGGCCCGGGCCCGGGCACCCGCCGGACGCAACGGATCGATCGCCGTGCCGCGCCCCATCGCCTGGCCCGCCGCGTCGACGCGGGTCCGCCCCGTCCTCACCCAGCCCCAGACCCACCGCCCCGCCAGGACGAGCCCGGCCACGCCTGCGACCTCGCCGACCAGGACCGCGGTCGAGACACTCCCCGGCCAGGGCTGACGACCCGTCACCAACCGCAGCAGCGTCCCCGCCGGGCCCCCCGACACGTCGCCCCCTCCGGCAGCGACCGCTCCCCACACCACGACCCCCACCGGGACCACGACGACCAGGACCCCGGCCGCCAGCACCGTCGCGGGATCCCACTGCGGACTGCCGCCCTTACGCGCCCCGGTCGCCATCAGCAGCGCCTCCCTTTCCGCGGCAGGAGCCCCGGCAGACTCCCCGGCAGCGTCACCGCGCCGGGCCCCATCGGCGGTTGGTGTCGTGCAGGACCCGTTCGGAGGCGGTGAGACGGACCTGGAACGGGATCCCCGGACGTCCACCGACCTTGATCAGGAACTTGCCCAGCCCCGGCGGATCAGCCTCGACACCGCGCGTGGAATCCCAGGCCGGAGGCGTGGCCCACTCGGTGATCATCCGTTCTTCGACGTGGGACAGGTGCACCACGTCCCGCAGCGATCCCATCTCCGCCTCGGACAACCCCGCCAGGGCGACCGCTCCGGCGCGTTCGACGAAACCGCGGGCCTTCATCCGGTCCTCGAGAGCCGGCAACGAGTCCAGGTCCTTCATGGTGTGCGTGACCATGATCTGCCCCAGGCCCTGTTGCCGGTTGAGGCGGGTGACGCCGTCGATGCGGTCGACGAGTCCCTCCCCGGCGCGCAGAACCCGCCACAGCTCGTCCAGCACGGCCAGATAGATCCGGCCCGGGCGCTGCCCGGCGTCGGCCAGTGCCTGGGTGGCCAGGATCGATCCGAACCCGTGGGACCAGCAGGCCAGCAGGACCGCGGCCTGCAGCCGCTCGTCGGTGTCGGCGATGCTGGAGGTGTCCATGCACACGGCGGGGGCGTCGAGCATCAACCGGCTGGTGGCGCCGGTACCGGCGAACACCTCTCCGAACGCTCCCGACGCCACAGCGGTGAGGGACCGCAGTAGCGGGTCGATCAACCGCTCGTACTCGGCGTCGTCGCCACGGTCCCACACGGCGGTACGGACCTGATCGGGCCCATCGCGCAGAACCTGGACCAGATCCGCCAGGACCGGGACCCGGTCGCCGTCCGTCACCCCGTTCAGGACGGCGATCGCCGCGGCGAGGGCGGCCTGCTCATGGTCGGCCAGACGTGCCCGGCGGACGAGCTCGACCAGGCCCGCGGTGACCACCACCTGCCGGCCGTGCATCTCAGCGGTCAACTCGTCGCGGGCACGACCGGACAACAGGCTCACCGCGGCCCGCAGACCACCCGGGTCGAGCGGGTTCAGGCCGCCGACCCCCCGGCCGATGCGCACCACCTGCCCGCCCACCGCACGGACCAGGTCGACGTAGTCCGGTTTGAGGTCACCGAGGATCAGGGGAATCACCCCCTGGGCGATCAGCCCCAGACACATCCGCCGCACCAGCGAACTCTTGCCCAGCCCCGGGCGGCCCAGGACGAACAGCGACGGGTTCGCGATCAGTTTGGCCCGGGTGAACCAGGAGATCGGGTCACAGCACACGGTCGACGCGGTGATCAGGTGCCGCCCGACCGGGACCCCGACCATCGGGGACCCGGACCCGGCCGAGAACGGCCACAGCCCGCACACCTGCACCGTGGTGCCCCGCCACTCCGGGGGCGCGGCGATGTAGGAGGTCGCACCCCGGCCCGGACCCCGGAACCCCCGTGGGCCAGGAGCCGCGCGAGGCGGCGCCAACCGGCGAGGATCCTCGACCAGCGGCGCGACCGGATCGACGGCCACCTCCCCGGGCAACCGGCCCACCCCCGCCGGTGACGGCAGCGCGGGCCGGAGCCTCCGCCCCACCCCGTCACCGGCACCGGAACGGGTCATGGCAGCGCTGCCGTCGGCCCCGGCATCGTGGGCCCTCACATCAGACCGTCCCGGACCAGCGCCGGCACCCTGACGTGCTCAGGCAGGATCAGTCCCGTCGGCAGCCCCGCGGCGAAGGTGACCGCCTGCGCCCCGTAGGCGCGTCGCAACCGAAGCCGGGCCGTGGCCCCCAGACCTTCCAGAACCCGCTCGGCATGCCGGCGGTCGGCCCCGGCGTCCACGGTGATGGTCACCAGCATCGAGAACCGCACCAGCGCGGCACCGGCGGCTTCCTCGGTCGCGCTCTGCTGCGCCGACCGCAACGCCAGGCTCTGGCGTGCCGTCGTCCGCTTGCTGTTGCTGGCCAGGAACGCAGCCGACCGCACGTCGGCCTCGACCAGCTGCGCGGCGGTGGCCGGATCGTGCGGCCGGTACACCACGGTGATCCGCTTGCGGGCGATGTCCGGATGCGGACCCACCAGCCGGGACAAGACACTGGACAGAACCGTTCCCCGCGGGGCCTCGGACATGATCCACGACGTCGAGATCCCCGAGTCGTGCCGATAGTGGTCCCAGGCCTCCTGCGCGGCGACCGGCCCGGCGTCATCCCACCGGATCCCCGCGGCCGACCCGGTGGCACGGGCCGTGTCGACAAGCGCGGCACACGCCGGGTCGTAGGCCACCCGGACCCTCTCGGCGATGTCCGCCGCCGACATCGGCGTCGCGGCCCCGGCGCCGGTGGTCGCCAACCCGGCCGCCAGGCCCGGTACCCGCGATCCCAGCTCGGCGGCCATCGCCTCACTCGTGCCGTGTCCCCCCGGACCGCTGCTCCGGTAGACCAGCTGGACCCACGTCGTGATCGCCGAGGACCCGGCCGGATACGTCCCCGCGATCTCCCGCATCACCGTGCGCGCCAGCTCGGGAGCGTCCGGGCGGACCGTGGCGGACACCTCCGCCTGCAACCGGGTGCCCGGATCCGGAGCGGTCTCGACCGTCACCGTGGCGCCGACCAGCCCAGGCTCGTGGGCGAGGTTGGCCAACCACAGACCCCAGCCGGCCACCCATGTCTCGACCTGGTCGTGGTCGACCAGCGACGCCCCATCGGCGTCGCACCGCAGGACCACCGCCCAGTGACCGGTCGAGGCCACGTGCAACAGACCCATGGGCCGGTCATAGGCGTCGACCGCTTCCAGAAGCTCGGTACGCGCAGCCACCCCCGGCAAGGTGTGCCGTCCCGTGGGGACGACCCCCACGATCCCGGACCGGTACAGGTGCTGACGCCGTCGCCGCCCCCGCAGCCACGCCAGCCAGGCGAACAAGCGCGACCACCCGCTGAGGCCGTCACGGCGGAGACTCACCGGAACCAGCACAGTCACGGCCAGCCCCGCCCACACCAGCGCCGCCGTGCGGGAGAACAAGGCCATCACAATGGCGACCACCACGGCCCCCAGCAACGCCATCGTCCCCAGCATCCCCAACCCCAGCACCCCCGGGGACGTCGGGCGACGCCAGTTGCCGAACGTGGAGGCCCGCTTCGTCTCACTCATGCGTCCTTGGCCCCCGTGGCCTCGTCGCCCAGATCCCGGACCGCGTCGGTTGTCGTCTTCACGCCTTCGACCACCGTCGTCACCGCCGCTCCCGCAGCCCCGGCGGCACCGCTGGCCCCGGCCGTCGTCCCCGTCGATGCCTCAACAGGCGCGGCGGACGGCGCAGCGCCTGCCGGGGTCGTTCCTCCGCTCGTGCCGGACGCCGACGACACCTCGCCCGGGGTGCTCTCAGGCGCGGACGTTGCCTGGCCACCCGGAGGCGGGGAAGCATGGTCCCCCGTCGCCGGAGCGACCTGGTCGCTCGGGGCGCCGGTCGAAGCAGGGCCGCTCTCCTGCGCGTCCTGCACCGTCGTCGTCCCCGAGGACGACGACCCCTCCGGCGAGGCATCCGGTCCCCGGTCGTCTCCGCCCGGCTCCGGGCTGCCGGGAGGCATCGGACTCCCGGCGGAGGAACCGCTGGGTGACGGTCCCTGCGGAGGCGGCGTCCCCGAGCCCCCGGACCCCAGCCCGCCGCTCAGCACCCGGCTGGTGGCCATCGCTCCCGTGGCCAGCGCCCCTCCCGTGGCTGCCAGGAGGCCGCCTCCGCCACCAGCGGACGCGGCGCCCACGGCGGGCACGCACAGACGCAGCAACGCCGGCAGGGTCAGCACCCCGAGAGCCAGCATCGCGGTACCAGCCAGGAACCCCGTCAGATCCTTACCGGTGCCCATCATCGTGAACGCCGTCGCATACACCGTCGCCCCAGCAGGCTTGTACAGGACGAACGCCAGCAACCAGGCCGTCGACCGCTGCCACCACTGCCGACCCGTGTCGGTGTTCGACATCGACGCCGACAACGGCCACAGCCCCGTCAGCAGGGTGATCACACCGAGCCGGACCAGCATCAGCAGGATCTGCGTCAACGTGGCCAGCAGAGTGATCAACGCGATGAGGAACAGCAGGCCGCTGGACATCGCCGGTCCCGCGGAACCAGCCGCCGCCGAGGTGCCGTTCACCCCACCCCACAGAACGGTCAGACGGGCCCCGAGGGAGTTCTCGCCCACCAGCCCCAGGATCCACTCGCTGTACTTGTCCCCGGCCACCAGAAGCGCCTGGATCACCGGGACCCCGGTGAAGGTCGCGAAGATCAGCCGCACCATCCCGCGGCTCAACTCCGTCCCCGGCTCTCCCCGCTGCACCAACGCCATCCGCCCCGCGGCGACGAACACGGCGAGCACCGCACCAGCCGTCACATACCAATGCGTCGACTGCTGCAGGAACCGGGTCGCAGACCCGGGATCATCCAGACCCTGAGGAGAAGGGATCTGGATCCAGAACGTCACCAGCGTCTTCGTCGCCTCACCCACGCCCCGGGCGAACGACTGCACGATCTCGCCCCACGCACCGCTGGCGATGCTCCCGGCGGCTCCCTCCATCACTCGTTCGGCTAGACATGGCGGCAGCGTCGGCGTCAGGACGCAGGGGTCGGGCGGTGGCACTACACCCCGCCCCAGACGACGTAACCGTCGAGAGAGGGGATGACCTGATTCATCGGCGACGGGGACCCGTCCGGTTGGAGAACGAGTTTCCAGTCGCCGTCCTGCCAGCTCACGGTGATCGGCACCGTCTGCAACTGCCCTGAAGAACAACGATTCGCCAGCTGGATCACGGCACGCGAGGGCTGGTAGTCGATGAACGAGAACCCGGTGATCTGGCAGTACGTGCCTGGGGAGACCGACGCGAGCTTGTCGTACTTGCTGCGGGTCGCTATCCACACGTCGCGGCCCGGACCTCGGGCGATCGACCGGTCGACGACGGAGCGCCAGTTGTCGGCTATCCCGTAACGGCTGGACACCTGAGCGGCCGCGACCAAGGCGCCGGTGGGGGTGTGCGCGTAGCCGGCAGCGACGTCGCCGTCGAGGTCACGGGGCCCTGCTGTAGCCGAGACCGGCAGGGCGACCCCTTTGTACAGGGACCAGGTCACCGGGGGCGCCGTGACGCGGGGTACTTCCTCGGCGGCTGGACCCGGGACCGTGACGGGCGGGGCCTGCCCACCAGCGGCTGGTGTGGTCGCGGGTCCTTCCGCCCCGTCACCAGGCGGGGGCGTGGTGCCGCTGCCTCGCAGGGTCAGGAACAGCCCCAGCACGATGATGACGGCCACCAGCCCGGCGGCCAGGGCGGTGCGCGGGGAGGACCACCACGGGGTCTCTTCGGACGGCATACGGACCATGTCAGATCAGAGCACCGACGACGGCGGTGGCGCTTCCGGCCACGACGCAGGCGACGAGCGTCCACACCAGGCCGGTCATGGCTTCTCCTCCGCCGCCGTGCGTGCGGTACTGCACCGCCATCCGTCCGGCGGCCAGCAGCACCCCGGCGACGCAGGCGATCGAGACCGCCCACAGCCCCCACTTCAGGATCTGGACGATCTTGTCGCTACCCGGAGGGGCCTGCCCCGACCCCAGGTCCGGCAACCCGCCACCGGAGGGCGTCGGCGATGCTGCCAGTACGTCACCGACCTGGTGCACCACGTCTGTCAGGACCGACATCCTCTACGTCCCCTCGTTTCTCACCACTGGATCGGTCTCCGCGCGTCTCGGCGTCGATGACGTCGATGACGTCGATGACGTCGGGGCGGCGGACAGGGCTCGGGCACTGGTCGCCTGGGCCAGATCGGCGAGATCGCGGCACAGGCGCACGACCGCCGGATGGGGAACCCCCAGATCGCCCGGATGCGCCACGAGCCGCAGCTCGTCGATCCAGGGGACCAGCCACAGATGCGGTGTCAGGCCTCGCAGACGCCGCAACGCCTCGACCTGAGGTCGTACGAATCCGGCGGGACTGTCGGCGACACCCACCACACCGGCGACTTGCACCCCGGACGGCACATCGCCGGTCGCGGCCTGCCGCAGGGCCCACGCGGCGCGGATCAGCCCCGCCACATGGGTACGGGCCACGAGAACGACCAGCGGGGGACCGACGTACCGGGGGTCAGGCCACGCCCGGTGGGCATCGACACCACCGGGCAGCCAGGTCTCCAGCGTCGTGACACCCGCGCCGCCGTGCACGCCCAGCCACCACCAGCCGGCCTCTTCCGGCCGGGTTGCCCACTCCGGTTCGTACCCCCACCACGGGTGCGGACGCGCACTCCACGACCGCAGCCGTTGTTCCGCCGGAACGTGCCGCGTCGGCCGGGTCGACGCGTCTGCGGAGAGGCGCCCCGAGCCCCTCGGCGACGCCGAGCGTGCCCACACGCCCACGTCGTTCCCTGGTACCTGCACTCTGGAACTGCCTCCGCCCCCTGGTCCCCACTGACCCCAGTGGGAGTGACGCCGATCACATTGGCGTCGGGATACCTGCCATTATCGTATCTATCCATATCAATCAGCGTGATAGGGGATGAGGTTGACCCGATCGGTGCATAAAGGGCCGGGGGTACGCCCTATTCCGCGTACGGAGCGCCGGGGTGGGTAAGACCGTGGCTGCCATCGCCGGGACGGTGCTGGTGCTGCTTGTGGTTCTGGTCGCGGTGATTTCCGGCGGCGTGTCCGACTCCCCAACACCTGGCGCCAGCCGCGACCTCCGGGCCGGAACAGTGCCGGCCGTCTACCACCCCGCCCTGGTGGCAGCGGGGACCCGGTGCCCCGAGGCCCCGGCCCCCGTCCTGGCCGCCCAGATCGAGGCCGAGTCCGGATGGAACCCCCGCGCCGTCAGCCAGGTCGGCGCGCAGGGACTGAGCCAGTTCCTGCCCGGCACCTGGGCCCGCTACGGGGTCGACGCCAACGGTGACGGCCGGAGGGACCCCTGGGACCCACTGGACGCGATCGCCTCCCAAGCCGCCTACGACTGCGCCCTGGCGCAGGAACTCCGGCCCGCCATCGCCACCGGCCAGATCCGCGGGAACGTCACCGAACTGATGCTGGCGGCCTACAACGCCGGCCCCCAGGCCGTCCTCCGCCACGGCGGCGTCCCGCCGTACGACGAGACCACCGCCTACGTTCAGAAGATCATGACCCGGTCGGTGTTCTACGCCACCACCCCGGCCCTCACCGCCCAACCGGGACAGGGCGACGGACTGGGCCCGCGGATCGTCGCGGCCGCCACCACCCAGCTCGGCATCCCCTACTCCTGGGGAGGAGGCAGCCCCACCGGCCCCACCGGAGGAACCGCGCACGGCGCAGGCACCCTCGGATTCGACTGCTCCGGCCTCGTCGTCTACGCCGTCGCCCAAGCCAGCGGCGGACGGACCGTGCTGCCCCACTTCGCCGACACCCAGACCCGCACCGGCACTCCCATCACCGACCCTGCCCAGCTGCAGCCCGGAGATCTCATCTCGTTCACCCGGCCAGGAGAGTCCGTCGCCCACCACATCGGGATCTACGCCGGTGCCGGACGGATGATCCACGCTCCCCAGACCGGCAGCGTCGTGTCCGTCGAATCGCTGTCCACCCCCCACTGGAAAGGCCAGTCATGGCGAGCAGTCCGCCTCGGATGACCCGGACCCGGGCCGCAGCGATCGGCCTCGTAACGATCGGTGCGGCGCTGGTGGTCAGCTGCGCCGACGGCTCGGCGCCTGCCCGCTCCTACGACACCCCACGCCCGGTCACCACAACCACAGACATCTCCTCGTCCGCTCCCGTCTCCCCAGTGGCACCGCCCCCGACAACAGCGCAGCTCACCGCACGTCCCACAGGCTCCACCGGCATCCCCCGCGGCGGCCCCCCGGCCCCGGACGGCGTCGACGGCACCGATCCCGACGCCGTCGCCCGATGGGTCCTGACCGCCTGGTACTCCTACGACACCGTCCTGGACGCCGGTCCCTCCGACGCCCCTCGCCGCGCCGTCCCATGGCTGGCATCCCCGCTGGCCGACACCGTCCGTCAGGCCACCCCCATCGCGGCCCCCGAAGCCTCCTGGTCCCAACGGGCCCGAGCCCGCGCCTACGCCACCGTCCGCCTGACCCCCAGCGGCGATGACCACCCGCCCGACACGGCGCTGCAGGTCCATCGCGCGTATGCCGTCACCATCACCTGGCACCCCGCCGTACCCGGCGACCCAGGACAACCCCTGGCCACGTTCGTCCGCTTGTCCCGCTCCGACCTCCACTCACCCTGGCGCGTCACCGACGTGATGAGCCGATGACCTCCTCCGTTCCGGCCTGGCCCGTCATCATGATCAATGTCCTCACCCCGTCCCAGGGCACCATCCGCGGTCGCACCGTGCACGTCCCGCCCAGCCAGGACATCCGCCAGCACCTCCTCGCCGAGGCCTGCGCCATCGCCCGGTCCCTGGGCCGTCCTGTGCGCGTACGCCTGAGCGACCCCACCGGCGTCACCGAGCTCATCGCTCATCCCCGCGGCACCTGGACACCGATCACGAGACCGGCCGACGTCGCTTCCGGGCCGCGCGAGAACTCCACCCCGCACCCGCCCCCAGCCACCACACCCACCTCGACACCTCCTCCCCCGGTGCCCTCCGCTTCGTCGAACCCTGCCCCCGGACAGGAACCCGGACAGAAGATCGCCGTCAGCCAGCTCCACGTCTTCGGCCTGAGCCCCACCCGACGGGCAGAACCAGCAGCTCGAGTAGTGAGGGTGAGCCAGAGATCCACGAGGTACCGACCGATCGCGGTGGCGGTCCTGTTCTGCCTTGTCGTTGCCGGCGCCGTCATCATCCTGGTCACCGACGTCCTGCCGATGCTGCGCACACCCTCATCGCCCACGGCAGCGACGACGTCGCACAGCGGACCGCAGACTCACTCGTCCACCGCCACACCGACGCCCACACGGACGACCGCTTCGAGAATCCTGTCGCCCTCGACCCTGCCCACCGCCGCCAACCCGCCCCCCGAATTCGCCACACGTCCCGCGTGGGGACACAACATCGCGGCCTGGACCAAGATCGCGATACTCGACGGGTCGGTCTACACCCGGACCCCCAACGGCACCCTGTTCCGGATCGACGCCGCCACCGGGACAGCGACCTGGGCCGCGACCGGCTTCTGGGACAGCGGATGGGACGGGCCCCGGATCATCTCCGCAGACGGACGCTCTGCCGTCGTCCTGACCACCACCACGACCCAGATCTCCTGGCCCGTGACGGACAGCCCGCCCCTCGACCCCAGCACGACACCCCTGCCGACACCCCTCTCCCCGAACACCACCCCCACCGGGGACACCATGATCGTCACCACGTCGCGTGGACGCCTGGCCCTCATCGTCACTGGCCCTGCCGGAGGGGGGTCACTCCTGCTGGGACTCCCCGCCGACAAGGAATGACCGCAGGCCGGTACGCAGACAAGGCATCGGTTGCTCGATCACGTCTTCGTCGCCAGAACGGATAGATTTGTACATGGATAGTGACGCTCAGCAGCTAGGCTCTGCTCGTGGGCCGCCGCTACTACACGCACCCCGGATGCTCGGTGCATCACACTCGGCCGGATACCGCAGCCGCCTGCTCGCGAGGTTTACCTCCAGGCCAGGCTCTTGCCTTCCTAGAGGCGAAGCGGGCGAGACGGAACCGGAACTGGTGGATCGCGTGCTTGATCTTCGCGCCCTTTATCGCTGTCTTCCTGCCCTATACCTGGCGTCAGATCCAGAGCCGACCGGCGCGGATCGCCTTCGCCAGTTGGGCGGTCGTAGCAGCGATCATCGGGATGACCGGGCAGGCGCCCCCGTCAGCAACAACCCCGCCCGCAACCCCGCTGCTCGCGTCTCCGGCCGCGGCTTCGCCCACCGCCGAAGAGCTTGTCGGCATCGCTTCAGCGACCACAACGTCGCCACCCACCTTGTCGACTACGGTCCGGCACACGACAACCAAACCGCGTCCGTTGAGGACCACGCTCCACTCGACGACCAAGCTGTCGACGCCAGCTGTCAAGCGGCCTCGATACACGCCCTCGGTGCCAACCCGCAACACCGTCCCTGACGTCGACGCGGCACCTATGGGCGCAACGGCGATCTGCATGGATGGCAGCTACAGCTTCAGTTCGTCCCGCAGGGGTACCTGCTCGCATCACGGCGGCGTCGCGCGCTGGTTGTAGACCTCTCCACGCGTACGGACCGGATACGTCAACGGGGAGCAAGCTGCCTACCCCATAGTGCGGATTGCGGGGTAGGTGCTGAGCTGATCCGAGGTCTCGAGTCCGGTCCCGGACATTTGACGCACCTGTATGTAATCGTGGTGAAATGCCCGACTCCAGGACGGGAGGCCGCGCCCCGGATGTCCAAGTCTTCGACGGACGCCTGGTCATCACGCCGGGGGCACGCCCGCCCGCGAAGGTGTGGCTCCGCCGGGACAGACAGATCCTCGCCAAGACTCCGCCGATGACGGGCAACAAGCAGTGGCTGCGCACCGTCGTCGGCATCCGCTCACCCCGCCTCGACGACGACGGCCGGTGGACGGTACCTCGCAGCCGCCTGACCAGGCTGGTGATCGGGGCGATCGATCGCTTCAACTACGTCGTGGTCTACCGGGACATGACCAGGTTGTCGCGGTGCACCACTCTGTGCCTGACCGCGACCGGCGTGGAGTGCGACTGCTCCTGCCAAGGCCTCCACCACGGGCAAGGCGACGCCAGCAGCTGGTTCGAGCGCATCGGCGACGTGGTGGTCGCCGACCTCGGCGGGTACACCCGTACCACCGTCGTCTACGGCGGCCCGCGAAGCGCCACCACCGGCACCGTGCTCTACGCCGGCGAACTGGACGGACACCGCTACCGCGCCGACCGCGTCGGCCGCCACGACTGGCCCGCCGCCTCCCGATACATGTGCGCGGCCTGCCTGACCGCACGAGCGCGAGTCTGGGACCACTGCCACACTCACGGCTACGTCCGCGCCCCGCTGTGCAACACCTGCAACACCCGCCACTGGACCGGATGGGACCCCCAATACGGCCGACCCCGACCCAGCCGCACCTTCGACCCCACCTACTACCGCCGCTGCCCCGACTACGGCCAAGTCCCCGCCTGCAGCGCGTAGCCCATCAGCGACCCTTGCAAGGGCTGCACCCATCCGGACGCGATTCGCCGACACACGTGATCGCCAGCACCCTGCACCGATGCCTCACTCAAGCAGACGATCTTCAGGTGTCGGGAACCGTCGCTGGTATTGCAATACCAGTGCGGCCTCGCGTCTTCGGCGGTGCCCAGGTGGGGTAGACCCCAGACCGACACTCGGGGGCCCATCGGAATCACGTCAGGTTAGGGTCTAAGCCCGTATTTCCTGACACTTTCTGGATAGACTCTCAGAGTTGATCCTGACAGTTGATGGTGGAGGGCCGGGGCGATGCGGGTCGGGTACGTGAGGGTCAGCACCGTGGACCAGAACACCGTGCGTCAACTCGAGGGCGTCCAAGTCGAGAAGACGTATACCGACACGGCCTCCGGCAAGGACACCGCCCGCCCCCAGCTCACCGAGCTGCTGGCGTTCGTGCGGGACGGCGACACCGTGCTGGTGCACTCCATGGACCGGCTCGCCCGCAACCTGGAGGACCTGCGCCGGATCGTGCGGACCCTGACCGACAAGGGCGTGCGGGTGGAGTTCGTCCACGAGCACCTGGTCTTCACCGGGGAGGACTCCCCCATGGCCACGCTGATGCTGTCGGTCATGGGCGCGTTCGCCGAGTTCGAACGCGCCCTGATCCTCGAGCGCCAGCGGGAGGGTATCGCCGCGGCCAAGACCCGCGGCGTCTACACCGGACGCAAGCCCTCCCTGAACCCCGATCAAGCAGCCGAACTCCGCCGCCGGGCCACTGCGGGAGAGGCCAAGGCAGCCCTCGCCCGCGAATACCGGATCAGCCGCGAGACCGTCTACAGCTACCTACGCTCCCCTGCCGACAGCGCCAGCGTCGACTACGCCGAGGCCGACCGTGCGGACGTCGAGCGGGTCGAGGTCGAGCAGGCGTCCATCGACCAGGGCGTGCGTGTCGAGGCGCCGACGGTGCCTCGCGAGATCCTCCCCCGTGAGGCGGTCATCGACCATCCGCACGGGGTGGTGGCGACGCCGGAGTCTGTGGGGCGGGTGGTGGACCTGTCCGCCGAACTGGACGCCCCTGCAGGGACGTGGCAGCTGGTGGAGACCGACGAAGGAACCTGGCAGATGCGCCACGACGGCGCGCGAGTGGGTACGGTGCGACGCGGCGTGACCACTCGAGGACGTCGCGGATGGCAGGCAAGGCTGGCCACAGGCATCGACCTGGCCGCCCACGGCGACCTTGCAGCCCCTAGCAGCACCTTGTGGCGCACCCGCGCCCTCGCCGCTGGCGCCCTCGCCCGCCACTTCGCTCAGGCACACCCCGCGCGACGTCGACGCCGTGTCGCGGGACGGTAATCCACCGGTTACCGGCCCGCACCAGGCCACGGAGACCGAGGCACACTGTGGGAGAACACTCATTCGACCAGGGACGGCGACTGCTCGAGCCCGAGGCATTAGCTGCCGGTGATGTTCGCGCTGCGGGAGCGCACCCGGCGTGGTGGCGCAGGTGATGGCCTCGAGCCCGGGACGGGTAGCTCTCTCGCAGCTGACGGGTGCTGGCGGGTGCTACCGCTGGCCCAATCGACGGCTGGGTCAGCTCATGACGTCATGACCATCCATGGGTGATCGAACAAACGTTCTCTCAGAGTCTTCCCTTGTCTCCTGCTTATCAGGATGCCTCCGGCTGGACCGTCGAGGTTACAGGTGACGTCGAGTAAGTGACTGCTCACGACTTTGCCTGATTGGGACATGCGTCCTAACTCTGCGATCTGAACCTTGTACCCTGAGTTGCAGATCATGGTATTCGCAGCCTCGGGGGAGAAGAGGGGCGGATGACGGTGGGCGCCCACGGACAGAACGACCATTACCAGGCCGACCATGTGCTGGTGACCCGGCTCCGGCAGGCGCCGGCCGGGAGGCACTCGAAAGAGGAAGCCTTCACCGAGCTGGTGGACACGCACCACGCGTTGGTGTACGCCTACTGCCGTCGGCGCTTGTCGGATCACCATCTCGCCCAGGACGTGACCCAAGAGGTGTTCCTTCAGGCGTGGCGGACTCTCGCGGGCGGCACCGCTCTACAAGCCCTGGACCGCCCCGACGCGCTCGATGCGTGGCTGGTCAAGGTCGCGTACCGCGGTTGCCTGGACCGCCTGGTGCACCAGCGGGACACCGGAACTGCCCCGGAGAAGGCAGGTCAACGAAGCCACCACCGCCGGGTCCTGGTCGAGGTTTTCGTCGGCCAGACGTCGTTCGACGAACTCGGGGCATCCGTGATGGACGACCTCGACCCGCATGAACTGGTCGTCTCCGCCATCCAGCTGAGTACCGTCAGATCGCTTCTCGACGAGATCCTCACCGTCTTCCCCGAGCGGCTGCGGTTGCTCTACCGGTTGCATCACCGGGAAGGCGTGGACGGAGCGGCCCTCGCCCGCTCCCTCGGGGTCTCCGGTGACGAGGTGAGCCGCTTGAAGCACGATCTGAAGCAGCACCTCGCCACGGGTCTGATTGCGAATCTCGTCGCTCGGGACGGCCGGGGCATGTGCACCGGTTCACCGTCCGGCCTCGATGCCCTGTTGAGTCGCGCAGGCTGGGTGTCCGGGCCGTTGCCCCGACGGCTGGTCACCACGGTGACCCGGCATATCGAGGCGTGCCCGGCCTGTAGCAGGCAGCGAGATCTCAGCTGTACCGACTGGCGGCCAGCGCTGGGAGTGCTCCTGGTATCACCGCAGATCCGGCAGTCCGTCGTCGATCACCTCCACCTGGCCGACGCGGCAAGCACGGCTCCGGGGCCGATCGGCTCCGGCCAAGTGAACGCCTCGGTTCGGTCACCGCGCACTCTGCTGGGCCGGCGGGCGCCGTTGCTGGCGGCCGCGCCCGTCGTGGCTCTGTTGCTCGCTTTCGGGCTCGCAGGCCCAGAGGAACGGGAACCTCTATCCCTCACCCCGGTGTCCGCCCCGCCCACGACGTCGTCGACCGTCGCCCACGCGTCGCCGACCGTCGCGCAGGTGCTCACGCAGATTGCCATCTCCGACGTCACAGTTGCCGCCCCGATCCTCCCGGCCGACGTCCGCACCGGTGAGCGCCCTCCGGCTGCGACGATCCGGCCAGTTTCGGAGCCCATCGCTCGACCGCAGCCGATCCCCGCCACCAGCACCGTGCCGACGGCCGAGGCCCGGGTGACCACCCCCGACCCGACGCCTGTAGATCCGACGCCTGTAGATCCGACGCCTGTAGATCCGGCGCCTGTAGATCCGACGCCTGTAGATCCGGCGCCCGTGGACCCGGCGCCCGTGGACCCGGCGCCCGTGGACCCGGCGCCCGTAGATCCGGCGCCCGTAGATCCGGCGCCCGTAGATCCGGCGCCCGTAGATCCGGCGCCCGTAGATCCGGCGCCCGTAGATCCGGCGCCCGTAGATCCGACGCCCGTGGACCCGACACCCGTGGACCCGACGCCTGCCGGCCCACCGCTCATCAACTGAGCCGCCCAAAAATCTTGAGAAGTTCTTGGCCCTTCCCGGGGAGAACCGGACCGACACGCCCCTCCTGGTAAATGACGGCGCATCGGTTGCCGAGATCGGGGCCGAAGGAGCGGCGTCGGCATCCACACCGAGTCCGACACTCGCGACAAGGCAACAATTTCACCGGGAGGACCTGAAAGTGAAACGGACATTCACCCTCGCAATCTCGACTCTGTTAACCCTCGCGGCAATCGGTTTGAGCGGCTCCACCGCTCAAGCCAGCACCCCGGCCTCGGCCTCGAACGTCCACGCCGCCAAGACCAGTCGGGCGTGTATCGGAATGCGTTACAAGCGGTTCGCCAATTCCGACCGGCTGACAGTCACGACGCGCCTGTATCCCGTGTTCCGCGGGGGAAACCCACCGGGCCCCTACACCTCGGCCTCAGTGTGGTACAACAACACGCGCTCCCCCTACAACTACGGGCAGCCCGGCATGTACGTGGACCTCTTCCACGTCCCGGCATGGAGAATCACGGGCCTGATCGTGAAAGTCTCCAGCAGCGAACTCGTGTACGGCGGCAAAGTGTACGCCTGTCCCAACAAGTTCTACCGCTGAGCTGGCCTTGTCATGGGGGCACGATGGCCCTGAGCATCACCGGGCCATCGTGCCGGACAGTTCCCGCGCACCTCACCAAACCTTGATTCAACAGACCTCGACGGTGCCCGCCGCGCCCGCCCGATCCTTCTCGAGGAGACATTCCATGTCGATTCCCACCACACCACAGTCGACGAACCGTTCCCCATCCGGACAACGGCGCCGAGGCCATCGTTCCGCCTGCGCCCTCCTGGCCACGGCTGGGATACTCGGAGCGAGCCTCATGGTGGCTGGGCCCGCCTCAGCGACCGGCGACTACGGCCCGGACACCTGCCTGCAGGGATGGGTGTGGCGCGACGCCGTGCCGAACGACCACGTATGCGTCATCCCCTCGGTACGGTCCCTCCACGCCGACTACAACCGCCGGGCCACAGCCTTGCACCTGCCCGGTAGCGACCAGTGCCGGCCGCACTACACCTGGAGGCTGGTGCAACCCGCCGACCACGTCTGCGTCGATTCCCGGACCCGCCGCCAGGTTCTCGCCGACAACAGCCAGGCCAGCGCCCGCCGGAACTCGTTGAGAATCACCGTGAGCTCCGAACGGTTCGGGCCAAGCGAGACCTGCACCCCGGAATACTGCACCCAGACGTCGGACAGCGGGACGTATTACGTCCTTACCGTGCGCAACATCAACATCGGCCCGGCGATTGTCCGCCTGTACCGGAAAAACGGAACCATAAAACAGTCCTGGTCGGTGAGTGTCCCCGGCGCCGGGCGGAACCCGGGCGGACAACTGACGCTAAAGACGAAGGTGCCGTACTGCCCATACGCCATGGACTCCTACTTCAGAGTGTACGACTCCGTGTCGACCCGATGGTCCGCACCTCGATCTGCGTCCACCGGCTGCTCGTTCCTGTAGGTGGTTTTGGTGATGAGACCTGGCCGCAGATGATGGTTAGCCGGGGCGAACGCTAGGTTGATCATCGCCGGATCATCAACGGCGTGTTCTGGCGGTGTCTTGTACTGGGTTTGGCGGAGACAACCAAACCCAGTACAAGACACACTGTGCAGCCCGGGGTCTAACGAGACCCGGCAGACAGAGCTGGAGTCTGGGCGCTGGCTGGCGCAGACAAGACCTGGGCGCTGGCTGGGTTGCGTCTGGGAGCGTCCATTGGCGGCCTTTCCTCGGATGCGGGAACCTCTCACCAGAATGCTTCGGCCCCAGAAGCAACCGAGTGAAGATCCTCATCGCTGCCCTGGAGCCATCCCTCCGAACCCCTAACGAAGATCAACACCGTTTGCGGCTCATGACCGCTTCCTTCCCAACAGGCCGAGGCGGGGCGTGTTCGGCGGTGAGGCGGGGTGTGGTCTCGGTGCCGAGGAGGGCGTGGACTCCGAGGCTGGCCAGGGTTCTAGCCGTCCACGAGTGCTGCGAGAAGCGCGGCGGGGACTGCCCAGGCTCCGTCGTGGGGTGCGGAGATGTCCAGGACGGAGCGTGTGGTGAGGATCCCGC
>JAUPKO010000355.1 GCA_030837395.1 Actinomycetota bacterium
GAATAGCGTCCATGGTGGCCCCTGACCGCCGGCGACTCTCCCCCGTTTCGCTTCGTGCGGTTAGGGGTTCGCCGCGTCCGGGCCGTCGGAGTCGACGGCGTCCTCGACCTGCTCGTCGAGGGCCGTGCAGTCCCGGCACATGACGACCACCGGGCCGGTCAGCGCATCGCGCATCGTGAACACGGCGTGGGCTGCGGGGATCACGGCGCCGCATACGTCGCACGGTTGCGGGGGAGTGGGGTCGGACACCACGGCAGTATGGCGCGCGGTGCGATCGAAGTCACCGGTGCTGTTCGTGCAGGACGGATGCGAGCCTGATGTCGACGATCGTCGTCTCTTGGCTGCGACGATGTGCGTTCAGGCGGCCGACTCGCTGAACTTCGCCGAGTCGACGCCCTTGTGGACCTGACTCTTGAACGCGGTGAGGAACGTTGAGCGCAGCACCGACCCGTCACCGAGCAGGGCTGCGATCTCGTCTGCGTCCATGGAGACGAGTTGCTCGCACACGGCGATCCAGGCGAATCCGATGCCGGTGGTCAAGGTCGCGGCGATGGAAGCGTTGATCGTCCCGCCGATAACCGAGCCCACGCCGGGGATCATCTTGGCCAGGTTCGCGAGGCCACGGCCTGCCCAGGAGGCCGCCCCACCGGCGGCGGCAGCAGCAAGGGCCAAGCTGGTGACCGTCCCGGCGTCCACGGGAAGGGCGTAGCGGGTGGCGATGGTGGCCATCATTGCCACCTGTGCGGGGACGAGCAGGACAGCATCGGAGAACGGGATGGGGATAGCGCCGATGCCGGCCGCTGCAGCCGCGCCGGTGGCGACGATGGCCGAGGCGTCACGGCGCTTGCGGGCAAGATCGATGCGCTGCGCTGCCGTCAGGGCCCCGATGACACCTTCCGGGGCCGCCTGAAAGGTGGACTCCAGGAGCGGGAAGAGGCCGTGGACCGGCTGGTTCAGGTGCGGGTCGGCCACGGCGTTGGTCATGACCGGACGGCCGCCGATGATGACGTCGCCTACCTCTGCCGCGATGAGGTCGGCGAGGTGGACAGCCTCGGGGTGGACGTCGCCCGACCCCGTGATGGGGACCTGGGACAGGACGAGGACGACGGGCAGTCCGATGGACCGCAATTCGCGGACGAAGCCGGCCTGGCTGTCCTCGAACCGGCGGTCGCTCCAGCGCAGGACGTACCAGGCGACGTGCATCTGCTCGGCGAGTGGCCGGTCTCGGTACTCCTCGACGGTGCGCCGCAGGCTGGCGAGGATGTCATCCCCGCTCTCACCGGTCTCGAAACCCACGCAGTCGAACATCCCGAACGTCCCGGACGGGTGCTCGTAGTAGTGGGTGCCGGTGGTGACGGGCTTGCCGATGCCTGTCTCGGCCACGGTGGTGCCGAAGATGGCGTTGACCAGGCTGCTCTTGCCCGCGCCGGTCTTGCCGAAGACAGCGAGGTTGAATCGGCCGATCTGGCGGGCCTGCTCGCGGTAGGCGGCCTCGAAGGCGTCGGTGAAGGTGAAGGTGCCGCGGGCGGGCGTGGTTTGCATCATGGTGGGGCTCCTGTCGTGAGGGCTACGGCTGGGGGTGTCGGGAGGTGCGGTTGTGATGGCGGGCTCGGCGAGTGCGGCGTGGAGTGGGGTCGACGACGCTGGCGAACAGGTCGTTCACCAGTCCGCCGATGAGGGTGATGAGGAACACGGCGATGAGGAATCCGATGAAGAGCATGGCTAGGTCCGTCCGATCTTGCGGGTGACGAGCCAGCCGATGACTCCGACGGCGAGAGTGATCCAAAGCATGAGTCAGCCCCTTCCTGGCCTAGAAGTAGTTCTTGCGGATCTCGGTGGAGCAGTGGGTCTCGGTCTTCGCCGGCAACACCGAGTCGAGGACGCGGCCGATGAGGCCGGAGCGGGGCACCTCGCTGGTGGTGCAGTGCTCGACGGATTCCCAGGTCCCCTCGGGCAGGGGATGCCAGTCGGCCCCGCCGCTCGGGGGGCGATTGGTGGCGCCGCCGGAACCAGGGTGCTTGTACGGGTTTGAGTGATCCAGCTTGGACATTGCTCCTCCATCTGCAGCGGTTGGGACCGGGGACCGGTTGAGGTACTAGGCGGCGATCAGCTCGTCGGCTGCGGCGCGCAGGCGTAGCGACGTCGGCTTGCCGCTGCGTGCGATGACGGTCAGGTGACCGAACTCGCGCAGGTCAGCGAAGTAGCCGTCCGCGCTCGCGATGATGTAGCGCTGGAATCCGCAGCGGTGAAGGTCTTCAGCCAAGGACAGGATGCGCGCGTCTGCAGCGTCCGGGCTGCATGGAACGACCTGCCACCGCAGATTGAGTTTGGCCAGGGAGGGGCCGAAGTCGGTGATGGTGCGGCCGGGGGCGACGGCGATCTTCCAATCGACGGGCCCTGCAGCCAGAACGATTCTCTGCAACAGAGCCTCAACTTCGTCGCTCGCCGACTGCTGGCTGTCGGTGATGGTGACGTTGTCCAGGTCAATGAAAAGGGCGGCTCGGCACGGACCTGGTGTAGCCGGCCGGGCACAGCGGGCGCGATGCCCGCTAGCCCTCGTCGGCAGGCCAGGGACGGTCGACTTGGAGCGCTCGAGGGGGGCGGGGCTGTCAGGGACTGCCGCGAGCGCGCGAGTGCTACCGAGATCGGGATTCCAAGACGTGGCTGTGACCTCGCGGGACTTGTCGAACCAGGGAGTCGGTGTCGATGTGTAGGGGCTTTTCCCCGTCCCGCGTATACTGAGTGCTCTCATAGATAACGTTATACTCGTATAACCCGCGTACCGCAAGGGGTGCAGTATAAATGTCGGGCACTGATTCCCGCGAGGCGTTGATTCCCTTCGGGCGATACGTCCGAGGTAGGCGCGAGCAGCTTCGCTTGAGCGTCCAGCAGGTAGCGACGGCACTTGACCTTGCGCCCGTATCCATCTACAAGATCGAGTCGGGTTCACGTCGCTATATGGGGAAACTGGACAAGTACGCGGAGGTCCTTCAGTGCGATGTTGCTGAGCTACGGCGACTTCAACCACACAGAACGCCCGTCGCAGACACGGTCAAACGGGCGCGTGCCAACTCGAAGGCGACCAAGGAGCTGCAGCTCCATGCGCTGGAGATCGAGACAAAGGACACGAAGGAACGCGAGTTGCTCGTGGCGACGCAGCAACTGTTTCGTCGTGAACTGTTGGAGCCGTTCACTGAGGTTGCTTCTCGGATCGACGGGTTGCAGGCGGGGCTCGACGGATCCCAACATGACGAGACGCTCGCGGCGTTCTCGGCTCTCGACGAGGGAGAGCTCCATCAGTGGACCGTTGTCGCGTCGGCCCTAGGCCAGATGGCGGCGGCCACCGGCGCGGGGGTTGTGGTCGGTGGTCTGGCCGCGTTCAGCGCGTTCACTGGGATGGCGGCTCTCGGAACGGCATCGACGGGTGCAGCGATTGCGTCTCTGTCCGGGGCTGCGGAAACGAGCGCCACGTTGGCTGCCCTGGGCGGGGGATCGTTGGCGGTGGGTGGTTGGGGAGTAGTCGGAGGGACTGCGTTGCTCGCAGGACTGGTCGCGGCTCCTGCTCTCGTGGCAGCAGGCATCGGTGCGTTCTTCGCCGACCGCTATGCGTACCGCAAGCTCGTCGAGCAGGGCGACTCACTAGACGACGCCCGCGCAAAGCTGTCACGCATCGAGAAGGAATTGACGATGACGTGGTCGTGGGCTGACCGGCAACGGAAGATCCTGAATGAATTGCGAGCGGCATCGTCGCGACCCCTCTCCGCACTTGAGGCGAGCATCCCAGGCGCACCAGCACCTCGCCGCGAATGGTCGGAGCTGGGTGGAGACCAACCACGAGTGAGATTCCTGACGCTGGTCATCTCGACGGCAATCGAGGCAATGAATCTGCCGACCTGGCCACTCTCGGATGAAACGAGCATGTCAGCTTCCGACGTGAAGGCGACTAGCGCTCGGTACGCGGCGTTGGCCAAGACCACACAGTCGTTGCTTCGTGGCGCGCCAGAGTGAGTACCCCAGCGATCGCGGGCCCTAAGCCAACGTGCGACCGGGTCTGGACGAGTAGTACGGCATGCCCCCTACCGAGGCGCCAGAACAGGGGGTGGCGGAGCCTTCTCGGCTAGCCAATCCGGTGGGTACCGTCAAGCGCGTCGATCTTGCCCGCTTGGACCTCGGCCACGGGACCCGCTCCACTGGCGTAGCCCAGGACGAGGGGCACAAGGAAGGCATGTGAGAGGTACCGCCGTGCTGAATGCGAACGCTCGTTGTGATCGGGCCGGACGTTGCGCACCCTGACGTTCATCACGCGCGGGAAACGCCGTGAGGGGAGGGGTTCGCTGAACGTTGCGATGTCTCGTCTGTCGTAGAGGTTCGCCCAGTTGGTAGACCGGGTGGCCGTCCACTCCTGAAGCTTCACAGGGAGTTTCTCCCACACGCTCGGCATGGACAGCGGCGACCCCAGGGTGACGAGGAGCGCGGGAGCGTCATCACGGGACATGTGCGCAATGAGGTCGATGGCGATGAGGCTTCCCATGGAGTGCGCGATGACGATGTCCGGAGCCGCGTGGATACCGCCCGTGATCTCCTGTCGGATGGCGTCCCGATAAGCCGGACGCCTCAGCCATGCCTTGAGAGGCTTGGCCTGGTTGTCGAGATACTGATCCGCGATCGACCGGGGAGCCTTGGCCAGTA
>JAUPKO010000356.1 GCA_030837395.1 Actinomycetota bacterium
AAATCTGCTCAGCGTTGATCCGATCGGCATCTGTGGCGAAGCCCCAGTCACCGAAGACGGCGCGCAGCGGCTCACGGCCCGCGATCTCACGCACCGCCGCGGGGCTCACCTCTGAGTCAAAGCACGCGATTAGGGCGCCATTGTCGACCACAAATACATCATGCTCGTCAATACGCTCGAAAATAATTGGCATCGTAAGCTCGAGACCCCAGTCGAGAAGCACCTGGTACAACAGATCCTCCGCGTTCCGGTCGGGCTTCACACTGTCAGTTTGGATGTCGAGTTGGTCTTGCCCCAGAGCATCCGGGGTACATAGCACGTCGGCCATATTCGTACTGTCTACCTTGAGTACACGGAAGCCCACATCCTGCTTCCACCTCTCGTTGGATTTCCCAGAGAGAACTCGCCGACCTGCGAGTTCAAGACGAATCTTCGTGAGTTCTGAGATGACCGTGGCCTTGCCGCGCCTCTGAAGGTATTTTATAGCGTTCGAGACCGTAGTCTTTGCGGCACCCGTCGCTGAGGCCAGGTTGTCTTCAAGGGGCTCCGGAATCTGAACGAGGACTACTGGGCAGTTCTGACCGGTGCGTGCGCATAGATCAAAGACCGCCTCGCCCGTGCTTCCTGAACCAGCGAAGAAGTCCATGACGATTCCATCGGAACCATCAAGCACATATTCAAAGAGTCGTGACAATTCGACGTAGTCCTTCGGATTATTGAACACCTTCGCACCCATCAGTTCACGCAGGTGACGCACTGCGACTTGCGACTGCTTATAGAAGTACGATCCGCGGACTTGATTCGCAAGCTCGACGTCGTCCGACTCGTCCTCCTCGGAGTTGTCTCCATTCTCGCCAGCGATCGGCCGAAGGTGAGCCTTCCTGAACGGTGGTTCGGTGTGGTCGTCTCGAAACACGACCAGTCCGAGTGCAATCTGCCTCTGCATCTCAGCGGAGGTCGAGTACCTCCACCCGGCCTCCGGAACCTTGCAGGCCAGTCTGGTGACCGGATGAATGACGTCGTACCTTGGGCCATCACCGCCGGGCCATGAAATATCACGATCGCGCCATGGGCCATAGGCGTCGATGCGCCTGTACCGCGCCCACTTCTTCGCGGGCTGAGACTTGGGAAGGGCTGCGAACCAGCGTGTTAGGTCCCGTTCGATCGCTGCGTCGGCGGTATCGTGAAGCTCTCGCAGACGAACGTACTCGTCCCAAATCTCGCGCGCCCCGGGCTTCTCTTCGCGCCACGCCGTCCCCTTCTCGCGGAGTAGTTGCTTCGACTTTGCGAACAGGAGCACATACTCATGACCGACAGAGACGAACTTGGCGTCATTCTTGCGCCCTTTCTCCCAGACCAGTTGGGCGACGAAGTTCCGCTCCCCGAAGACTTCGTCCGCAATCCGGCGAAGAGATGCCTGTTCGGCGTCGTCGATGCTAATGAGGACTATCCCGTCGTCGGCCAGGAGCGTCCGGGCGAGCTTCAAGCGTGGATACATCATCGTGAGCCAGTCGGAATGAAATCGGCCGTTGGACTCAGTGTTAGCGACGAGTCGGTTCCCTTCGTCGTCGACCTGGCCGGACTTCGCTTCGTACTCGCCTTTGCTCTCCGAGAAGTCATCCCGATACACAAGATCCGACCCAGTGTTGTAGGGCGGGTCGATGTAGATGAGCTTGACCTTTCCGAGGTATGACTCCTGAAGCAGCTTGAGGGCGTCGAGATTGTCGCCTTCGATGAAGAGGTTCCGCGTGGTGTCGAAGTTTACGGACTCGTCGCGGATCGGTCGGAGGCTCTTCGCAATCGGCACGTTCGCCGCGAACAACGCCTCGCGCTTGCCGGGCCAGTCGAGTTGGTAGCGTTCCAGCGGGCCCTCGACGACATGATTGGAGACTTCCTGACGCAGCAGGTCGAAGTTGATCGCACGAACGGGGTTGCCGTCGTCGTCGCGCCCCTCGGTGATGACTGTCGGGAACAGGTCGGCGATCTTGTCGATGTTCCGTTCGGTCAGATCGGGTGAGTGCATTCTCAGCTTGTCCACGGGGTGTCCTCGGTCTTCGGTACTGCAGGGTCAGTGAGCGTGGTAAGCGCGGCGGTTCGGTCGCGGATCTGTCGGCGTAGCTCGACCTTGCGGTTCAGCTGTGGCTCGGCTCGGAGCCGTATCTCCAGTGTCACGATCTCGCGTTCGAGCTTGCGGGCCTGGTCCATCCTGGCGGTTGCCTCTGACATGCTCTCGCCTGGCCGCGTCGTGATGGGCAGGATAGGGGTGAGCAGTCCGGCGTACAGGCCGGGCAGGTCGACGGCCGGAGGTAGCGGGACGCGCGGCAGGTCCTCGGCTTGCCATCCATTGGAGAAATAGGCACTCAGCCGTGGGGTCGTACCACCCAGCTGCTTGTAGGCGGCAGCCATCCGAGTGCGGGTGTGTGCCCCGGTACCGCGGTTGACCTCGAAGATGATCGGGAACTGAACGGCTTTGTCGATCACGGTGAGCACGTCGTCGCTGACGTCGGACTCCTTGGCATCGATGACAAACACTTGGATCTCGGGGACAGCGGCATCGCCGCGCAGGTGGATGGTCTGGTCGGCGAGCTTGTAGGCCCACGTGACGCGTTGCACGTCGGCAACGAACTTCTCACGCACGCTCGGCGTGACGCGGGCGTGCTCGTAGAACTTGGCCTTCGGCACCACCCGTCCGAATCTTGCGGCCGCCGGCCACCGGTACAGCGGCGCGCCGGTCATGCCGTCGCATCCCGGGAGGGACTGACGATCGCGAGGAATGCGACCAATTCGAAGTCGTCGAGGCCATTTATGGTCTGGGTCAGCGCAGTCGTCTGCCCGCCGGTGAACAGGCTATCGAGGTCGCGTTCCTCGGTGACATCGATCATCGAGCGGATGGCGGCGGTAAGTAGGTCGGAGTACTCGCGCATGCTCGCACCCTCACGGGTGGCGTCATTGAACACACGACAGACGTCCGCAACCGGCTCGTTGACGTTACGGCATCCTGCACGGATAAGGTCGAGCAGGTGCTTGACCTCCGTGTGGTCGGCGATGACGTTGCCGTCGTCATCGAGGTAGACAAGGTAGTGCGGGTGGAGCCGGTTGCTGCGGTTGATGTGCTCGTCGGCATTGACGTTGCGCAGCGCGAAGAGCACCCCCGGCTTCAGGCCCTTCTCGGGCTGGGCGGGCACGACAGCGTGCAGGCCTTTGGGGGCGGTGGCAAGGTCGCCATACTCCTTGACGTAGCCGAGCAGGTCCATGCGGAAGTCGTTGAGGCCAAGGTCGGTGATGGAGACGCCGGTGCGCACGTCCTCCAGCTCGATCACTTCGTCCTGGAGCTTGCGAAGCTGTTCCCTGCGGAACGCGGTGTCGCTGGACTCCTGGGTGAGCACGTTGTCGTCGGCGGTGGCGGCGAGGTCGGCGATGACCATGCGGCTCTCGACGCGCTCCTTCAGATTGATGTACTCGTCGAGGGAGATATCGGGCCAGAAGTTGACGAGCTGGATGCGCTCGTTCGTCGAGCCGATGCGGTCAATGCGGCCGAAGCGCTGGATGATCCGCACCGGGTTCCAGTGGATGTCGTAGTTGATCAGATAGTCGCAGTCTTGAAGGTTCTGGCCTTCGCTGATGCAGTCGGTGCCGATGAGCACGTCGATTTCGCGCTCCTCGGTCGGCATGAGGAGATGGCGGGACTTCGACCGGGGCGAGAAGAGCGTGAGCACGTGCTGAAAGCCGAAGCCCTTCCCCAGCGTCGTGCGGGGGTTGCCCTGCCCCGTCACTTCGGCCGCATGGAGTCCCGCTTCAGCGAGCCTCGGGGCTAGCTCGCGGTAGAGGTAGTTCGCGGTGTCGGCGAAGGCGGAGAAGATCAGCACCTTGCGATTGCCGACGTTGATCGGGGCGGCGATCTTGTCACGGATGCGGTCGGTAAGCGTCTGTAGCTTCAGGTCGTGTTCGGGGGTGACGGCACCGACCCCGGCAAGCAGGCTAGCGATGACGGCAGCGTCGTGGGCGAGATCACGCTGCCATGACTCGACGTCCATATCTGCCAAGTCGATCTGGACCTTGTTGCCGACCTTTCCACTAGCTGGGAGCTCGAAATCGTCGTCATCGGCTTCGAGATCGCCGATCGTTGAAGCAAGGTCGGCGATCGAACCTACATGACATGCAACCGCCTGGAGCGCTTGGTCTACGGTGGCCTGGAGCCTGCCGAGCGTGAGCCGGAACGCCTCGATGGAGCTCTCCAGCCGCTTGAGCAGGTTAACCGTCATGAGCTTCTGAATGCCGCGCTCACGGCTGGCGTGCCCGAGGTTCGAGACGGCACCACCGACCGCGTTCTGCCCCGCCGCGACGTTGCCGTACAGCAGCTCGTACTTCTCACGTCGGCTCGGGAACACATAGGCCAGCGGCGCATAGACGGCGAGCGTCAGCGAGGAGAGCTGCTCAAACAGCTCGTTGAACGACGGCACCTCGGGCAAGTCCGTGAGCGGTGAGCGGATGGAAATGGGTGGGAGCCGGTCGGGGAACGCGCCGATGTCGGTGGTGTCATAGAACGCTTGAATGTGCCGACGGGACCGGGCGATCGTCACCGAGTCGAGCAGCTCGAAGAAGTCGAAGTCGAGCCGGCCGAGGATCGCGTCGGTCGTGCGCTGTTCGACCGAGAGCTTCGACCACTCGTTGAACACCCGCTGCGCCTGACGGAACACCTCCTCGACGCTCGTGGTGATGTCCAGCTTGGCCGAGAGCTGCTGCGAGTCGCCCTCGTAGGCGAGGGCCAGCTGGTTGCGCAGGTCGGCGAAGTGGTTGTTCACCGGCGTGGCCGACAGCATGAGTACCTTCGTCTTCACGCCCTGCTGGATGACCTGCCGCATGAGGCGCTGATAGCGGGACTCCTTCTCAGTCGTGAAGTCCGCGTTGCGGAAGTTATGCGACTCGTCGATCACCACCAAGTCGTAGTTGCCCCAGTTCACCCGGTCCAGCGGAATGCCCAGTGACTCACCCCCCGTGCGCGACAGATCGGTGTGAGCGAGCACGTCATAGTTGAAGCGGTCCCTCGCGAAGATGTTCGTCGTCAGGTTCGCGTTGTAGTTCGTCCAGTTCTCGGCGAGCTTCTTCGGAGCCAGCACCAGCACCGACTTGTTGCGCAGCTCGTAGTACTTGATGACCGCCAGTGCCGTGAACGTCTTCCCGAGGCCCACGCTGTCTGCGAGGATGCAGCCATTGTACGTCTCCAGCTTGTTGATAATCCCGGTCGCCGCGTCGTGCTGGAAGTTGTAGAGGGTCTTCCAGATGGCCGTGTTCTGGTAGCCGGTCAGGTCATTCGGCAGTACATCCTCACTGATCTCGTCAAGGAACTCCGCGAACAGGTTGTACAGGATCAGAAAGTAGATGCGCGCCGGGGAGTTCTCCGCATACACGCTCGCGATGTGGTCGTAGACAGCCTCGGTCACGTCGTCGAGTTGCTCGGCATTGTACCAGATCTGGTCGAACAGGGCGACGTACTGGGCCGCCATCGGCGCCTCATCGACCTTTGTCACCAAGTTGGACACAGCGTTGCCTCGCTCGTAGCCGAGGTCGGCCGTGGTGAACCCCTGCAGCGGCAGGTACGCCGCTCTGTCGTCCACGAGGGCGAACTGCTGCATTGGTGCGCCGGTCTTGTTTGACCGGAACCGCACCTTGCGGCGGACCCACTCGGCACACTCACGAGCAATGGCCCGTTGGGTCATCTTGTTGCGTAGCCGGATCTCGAACTCCGACCCATACAAGGTCGACTCCGTGTCGCGGTCGTGAGGGATGAAGAACTCGCGCCGTTCCTTCGGTAGCCGGTCGGTCGCCTTGGCGGTCGCGAACGACGGGGAGGTGAAGATGAACTCGAGCTCGCTGACCCACTCCAATTCCTTGCGCAGCGCCTCGAACGCGAAGATCGAGAAGGTCGATGCCGCAATGCGTAGCTTCGAGCCCGGGACGACCTCTGCCTTGAGATCGTCGCCGAGCAGCTCATTGACGTTATCGATGATGCGCATGCGTCACCACCTCCTACCTCCCAGCCAGAACTTCCGCTGAGAATGCAGATTGATCAGGTTCCAACGACCGGAGAGTACCGTCGCCCACAGGCACGCTGATGTTCCCGGCGACGGGTCCGGCTCGACGCTGGCCCGCGCGGGGTCGTGCACCCGGATCGTGTCGTAGCGCTCGTAGAAGGTCCCCGTCGTCTCACGGACCAGCTCCGAGAGCACCTGGACCGTCAGCAGGGCGCCGTCCCGGGTGTGTTCCACCCCAGTGACCAGCCACTCTTCATCCCGGACCACCGCGACTGACCCCGGAGCCACGCTGAGTTGCTGAACCTGGGCCTCGCGACCTCGCCGTTCAAGGACCTGACCTGCCACTTCACCGCCATCGACCACGACTCGTGACTATATGACGTCCCACCGTCAGTCGTCCGGCACCAACGGCGAACCGACCAGCACAGTGACGTGCGCCCCACCTCCCTGGCTGCGGGAGAGTCCAGATTCGCGATCACGTAGTCGCGTACGACGTTCCGTAGCTCGTCCGCGTCCAGACCGGACCGTTCAGCAGCCACTCCAGTGGGCCCGGGCTCTCGTACCCAGGCGCCGGAGCCGGTCGACTTCGGCCGGGCCAAGCTCAGCATCGAACACGTCCTGCCGCAGACACCGACACAAGAATACAGGAATGGCTCGACCTGCTCGCCTCGGACGTGACCGAAGAGGCGGGCCCGAAGGAACTGCACAATTTAGAAGGAACTGCACAATCTACTCGTCCACACCCTCGGGAACCTGACCCTGACGGCAGAGAACGCGAAGCTGTCGAACGGTCCCTTCCAGCGTAAGCAGGACATCTACCAGGCCAGCGCCCTGCTGATGAACCGCGAGATCGCAGACACTCCGACCTGGGGCAAGGAGCAGATTCTCGCCCGCGCGTGTCACCGCTCACGCAATTCCCCAGGGCTGAACTCACGTAATTCCCCAGGTGTGGCCTGTGGTGGTTGTTCTACTGGGTCGGGTCGGTGGTTGTCGAGTCCCCGGGCCGGGGACGTTTGCGGGGGCGGTAGCTGGGTCCGTCGACGTGCAGGGCGTGGCTGGTGTTGATCAGCCGGTCGAGCAGGGATTCGGCGATCACTGGGTTCGGGAAAAGTGGGTACCAGTCGGTGGGTTTGCGGTTGCTGGTCAGGATCATGGGTCGGCCGGCGGCGGCGCGTTCGCTGGTGAGTTCGTAGAGGTCGTCGGCTTGGGGGTCGGTGAACGCGCGCATCGCGAAGTCGTCCAGGATCAGGACGCCGGGGCGGGTGTACTCGCGTAGTCGTTTGTCCCAGGAGTGGTCGGCGTGGCCGCTGGCGAGGTCGGCGAGCAGGCGGCTGGTCTTGCTGAACCGGACGTCGATCCCTCGGCGGATCGCGTTGTGTCCCAACGCTTGCGCGAGGTGGGTCTTCCCGACGCCGACCGGCCCGTAGAGAATGATCGACTCCCCGTTCGTCAGCCAACGCAGGGCGGCGAGGTCACGGATCGCGGCGGTGGGCAGCTTGGGGTTGGCGGTGAAATCGAAGCCCTCCAGGGTGGCTTGGGTGGTCTCGAACCGGGCCCGGGACAGTCGCCGGGTCAGGGCTGCGCTCTGCCGGCGGGCGAGTTCGTCCTCCAGGAGCAGTTGGAGGATCTCGACGTGCCCGAGCGGGGTGTCGCGGGCCTGGGCGAGGCGGTCGTCCAGGGTGGCCAGCATCCCGGTCAGCCGCAGCGCCTTCATCGCCTCCCGCAGGCCGCTGTCCAGCACGAGGCTCACCGGGCGGCCTGTGTCCGGTGCATCGGCGTGCTCGGGACGGCGTCGCTCGTCGTCCCGGGGCCGGTGGTGCTGGTCGGGTGTCCGATGCCATCTGATCTGATCCGTTGCTAGTGGATCTGATCCCATCTGGGTTGCCTTGCCACTACAGTTGCTCCCGTTGATCTTCTAGTGATCTTGGGGTGCTGGTGGGCGGCGCCGTTGCAGCGGTCGTGGATCCTGCGGGTCCTCGGTTCACCGTGGACTACCTCGCTGCGGACGGTGCTGTGAGGCGGGAGCCGTTGGACGCTTGCGCGGCGGTGGCGTTCGAAGAGGCGCCGGCGGTGCGCTCGTTCCGGTTCGCGAAGGGGATGACGAGCTTCGCGGGCTGGTGGTGGTTCGCCGCCTCGGGCGAGCACGTGGGGTATGAGTCCTGGCTCGAACGCGACCACGTGATGCTGATGGACTTCGACCCGGCGGTGGTCGCGGTCGCCTCTCAGCCGTTCTGGTTGTCCTGGCACGACGGACGACGTCGACGACGGCACGCTCCGGACTTCTTCGCCCGCCGCGCGGACGGAACCGGTGTGGTCGTCGATGTCCGGCCCGACGATCGGATCCCGGCGCAGGACGCGGAGGTGTTCGCGGTCACCGCACAGGCCTGTGCCCGGGTCGGTTGGGAGTTCCGCCGGGTCGGGGTGCCCGCAGCGGTGCTGGCAGCGAATACGCGGTGGCTGTCCCGTTACCGGCATCCGCGATGCGCTGGGCGGCCGGAGTCGGGACTGGACGAGGCGTTGATGGCGACGTTCGAGGTGGCGACCCCGCTGCTGGCCGGCGCAGAGACGACCGGGGACCGGCTGAGGGTGCTGCCGGTGCTGTTCCACCTGATGTGGACGGGCCGGTTGACCGCGGCCGGGTTCGCCTCGACCCCGTTGAGCGCATCGACCTTGATCCGGACAGTGCAGAGGTGAAGCCTCGTGGGGTGCTGTCGGTCGGTGACCGCGTGCTCATCGACGGGGTGCGCCATGTCCTGGTCGGGTTGTCCGGCACCACCGTCCGGTTGGCGTCGGGCGACGGTGTCGTGGTCTCCACCACGGTGGCGGAACTGCTGAGTGCCGAGAACGTCCAGATCGCATCGCCTGGTCCGGCGCGCGGCATGCCGGTGGTCGGGGTGGACGGACTGCCGCAGGAGGTGCTGGGGGCGGCCTCGTGGTGGGAACGGCACATCGTCGAGGTGCTCTACGGGGTGCCGCCCGACGCCCCGGCCGGCACCCGGCCTCGTCCGGAGTACGACGTGGACCGCTGTTCGCTGACCGCACGGGAGAAGGCCAAGGCCGCCGAGCTGACCGCGACCGGGCATCCGGTGTCCGTGATCACCGTCAAGCGGCACCGGCAACGGTATGAGACCGACGGCCTGTCCGGCCTGGTCGACCACCGGGTGGTGCGCCGGGCCACGGCGTTCGGGCGGGTCGACCCGCGCGTGGTCACCGCGATGCGTCAGGCGGTTGAGGAGGCCACCGACGATTCCAGCCGGACCGCCTCGTTCGTCATCTGGCGCACCGAGCAGATATTGAACGCCGATCCGGTCATCGGCAGCGACGGTGAGGCGGGTGGCCGGTCGGTGGTCTGGCCGTCGCAGCGCAGCCTCTACCGGTTGTTCGACAAGGTGGCGGCGGGCAAGCACACGACCGGGTCGGCCAGCACGCGGCGGTCCCTGGCCGGCCGCCCCGAGGGCATGTTCACCGCAGCGGTGGTGGCGGCACCGGGTGAGGTGATGGAGATCGACTCCACGCCGTTGGACGTGATGGTGCTGCTGGACGACGGTGTGGTGGGCCGGGTCGAGCTGACCGGGATCATCGACGTGGCCACCCGGACAGTGTCAGCGGCGGTGCTGCGTCCGACCACGCGCAGCGTGGATGCCAGCGTGTTGCTGGCCCGGGCGTTGACGCCCGAGCCGATGCGGCCGGGCTGGGCGCAGGCGTTGTCGATGGCGTCCTCGGTGCTGCCCTGGGCGCGGTTGTGCTCGATCGATGAGCGGTTGGCGCACGCGGCGGCGAAACCGGTGATCGTGCCGTCGACGATCGTGTGTGACCACGGCAGTGTCTACATCTCCCGCAACTTCCGTGCCTCGTGTCGTCATCTGGGGATCAACTTCCAGCCGGCCCGCAAGGCCACGGGCAGCGACAAGCCCCACATCGAGCGTCTGTTCGGGTCGGTGGCCTCGCTGTTCGCCCAGTTCGTGTCCGGCTACACCGGCTCCAACCCCGACCGGCGCGGTCGGATGGTCGAGGGCAAGCCGTTGTGGTCGATGCAGGAACTGCAGGACCTGCTGGACGAGTGGTTGATCGCGTTCTGGCAGAACCGGCCCCATGACGGGCTGCGTGATCCGGTGCACCCGGGGCAGGCGTTCTCCCCGAACCAGAGGTATGCCGCGCTGGTCGAGACGGCCGGCTACGTGCCCGTCGCGCTGGGAGCGGCGGACTACATCGAGCTGTTGCCGACACGTTGGCGGGCGGTCAACGCCTACGGCATCAAGATCGACCGCCGAACCTACGACAGCGCGGACCTGAACCCGCTGCGCGGGCAACGCTCGGGCCTGACCGCACGCCAAGGGCTGTGGGAGATCCACCACGACCCCTACGACGTGTCCCGGATCCACGTCCGCGGCCCGCAGGGCTGGATCACCGTGTTCTGGCGGCACCTGGACCGGGTGCCGGTCCCGTTCGGGGACCTGGCCTGGGACCATGCCCGCCGCAACGCCGGCGAACCCGGGCGCCCCGCGACCGAGGAACAGATCGCCGACGCGGTCGCGGCACTGCTGCACCGGGCCTACACCGGTCCCGAGCAGAAGCCGGCACCAGCGGCACCGGCGTTGAGCAGACGGGATCGGCGCATCGCAGCCCTGACCAGGACAACTGTTGCCGAACCCGCCCCGACCGGCGCGACGACCCCGGCCGGCGGGGATGCGTTCGCAGCGACCCATCACGACCGTCAGGACGACGAGCAGGGCGACGAGCTCGAGCAAGAGCAGGCGGGCACCGGTAGGGCGAAGGTGATCCCGCTGGGGATCTTCGACCCGTTCAAGGAAGCGGAACGACGCTGGTGACCTCTCCGCAAACCCTTCCGGCAACTGATGGCCCGGCGGGTGGCCCCGGCAGCCATCAGCCGACCACGCTGACGGGGTGGCGGGCCTTCGTCGCCGAGGCCCTCACCGTCCCGGGGCTGCTGCCCGGGGACGCCCTGGCCGCGTTGACGCCGTCGCAGCGGTCGGCCTACGACGATCTGCGGCTGGCTCACCACGCCCGGCTGCTGGTGGTCGCCACCTCGACCATCCGTCAGGTCGCGTTGGAGGGCCGGCGGCTGCAGTACCTGAACCGGCACGCCGACGCCGGGCGTTGCGGGTTGATCCTGTCCGGCCCGGCGCGGACCGGGAAGACCACCTGCCTGATGCAGCTCGGCAAGACCATCGAGGTGATCCACCGTCAGCGTCATCCCCAGGCCGCGGGCCATATCCCGGTCGTCTATCTGACCGTGCCTCCGGCCGCGACCCCGAAGATGATCGCCTTCGAGTTCGCCCGGTTCTTCGGCCTCCCGCTGACCCGCCGCTCCAACATCACCGATGTCCTGGAGGCGGTCTGCGGAGTGAGCCTGGACTCGGCCACGACTCTGATCTGCGTGGATGAGATCCACAACCTGAACCTGGGCACCCGGCACGGCGCTGAAGCTTCCGACACCCTGAAGTACTTCGCCGAACGTATCCCCGCCACGTTCGTCTACGCCGGCATCGACGTCGAACGCGCCGGGCTGCTCAACGGCCCCCGCGGCGAACAGATCGCCGGACGCTTCTCCATGATCCGCACCGGCCCGTTTGGGCGCGGCCAGGAGGGGAAGGCCCTGATCGCCACGCTGGAGGACAGCATGCGCCTGCACGCCCACCGCCCCGGCACCCTGGTCGGGCTGGCCGGCTACCTGCACGACCGCAGCAACGGGATGATCGGAAGCCTGCTCCGGCTGATCCGCCTCGCCGCGATCGGGGCCGTCCTGGACGGCTGCGAAGCCATCACCCGCACATCTCTGGACTCGATCCCGCTGGACATCGCGTCGGAGTCCGGGCACCGGCGGTGATCCCCGCCCACGCCGCGGTCCAAGCTCGTCAACTGCACGCCGACGGGTGGACCGTCTCCGCGATCGCCCGCCGGCTCGGCCACGACCGCAAGACGGTCCGGATCTACCTGGCAGGCGTCCGCGACCCCGGCCAGCCCCGCGCCGGCACCAGTGACCTGTTCGGCTCCATCGACGGCTATGCCACCCGCCGGCTGAGCGAGGACCCGCACCTGTCCGCGGCCGCGCTGCACCGTGAACTCGCAGCCCTCGACTACACCGGCAGTTACTCGGCGTTGACCCGCAGCCTGCGCCAGCGGGGCCTGCTGACCGACTGCCCGGACTGCCGACGCGAGGCCCTCCCACAGATCACCACCCGGGCGTCGGAGCTGAACCATCTACATCCCCGCCAGCCCCTGCCGATCCGCGTCGCACCGGTCTTCGGCCAGACCATCGCCTCGTTCCTGGACCAGGTCGCGGCAGCCAACCACCTTCCGCCAGCCGTCCTGCTCGCCCACCTGCCGACCTGGTTCCGTCACCAGCACCGCACCCACGATGACCTCGCCAGGAGCGATCGAGCCCATCCCGACGACGCCGACGTCCTCGCCGAACTGACCGGCAACGACGCGAACGCCCTGCGCAGGGCGTTGCCTGCCCTCGCCGGGTGGTCCCGAGACCCGTCCCGCCCGGTCAGGCTGACCACCGCCTGCCGCCGCTGCACCGCCCGCCGCGCTCACCACGCCGTGGTCCCGGTGCACCTGCCGGCCCTGCAGCGTCTCTGCCTGCGTCACCGGACCTGGCTCGGTCACGTCCGGCAGATCGACACCTCAAACTGCCCAGACATCGTCCTTGCCGCCCAACGTGCTGCCTGCCTGGCCCGGCACCACAGCCCCACCCGCGTCCTGCTCGCCGAGACCACCGCCCGCGAGACCATCAAACGATGGCTGGCACATGACCGTCACCCCGTTCTCACCCGGCGCTGGACCACCCGTCTCGACCGCCTCGACGCCTCCCAGCCACCGACCGACGCCGATCCCTGCGACCGAGAGGACCTGATCGCGGCAGCGACCTACAGCGACACCATCACCATCGCCACCGCGCTGCTGTCATCGACGATCACCGAGACCGAGGCACGCCCTCGAGCAGAAGCCACCGCACACCTTCTGGGATCACTTCAACTGGCACGCCAGACCACAAACTGAGCCCTCGGCTCACCTTCGATGACAAACGATCATTCCGTCGATTGCCACTCGATCTGATCCACGCAGGCCAGCGGGCCGCACCAGGTTCAAGTCAAATGGCATCGGACATCGGGTCGCTCGTGGTCCCGGTCGTGGTCGTGGTGGGCAGGTGGAGGACGGTCGCCGGGGCCTGCCCGGGGGCGGGGTCGGCGGCGAACAGGTCGTCCGGGCCGCGCAGGAACGCCGGGACGGCCGCGGTCGCTGCGCTGCGTTGACCGGCGGCGGTGGCCTGGGCGTGGGTGGTGTCGGCGCCGACCGCGAGGATGCCCTTGATGGTGCGGTAGGAGGGGTCCCCGGCGTTCAGGGCGGCGGCGCAGGCGTTCTCGAGTCGGTCGTGCCCGTACTTGGCCCGCAGCCCGAGGATGCCTTGGGCGGCCCGCAGCCGGAACAGGGCGTTGTCGACCATCAGGAACTCGATCACCTGGGCGCAGGCCGGGCCGATCCCGGCGGCGGTGGTGCGGCACCAGGTCGGGGTCCGCTGCTGGAACGCGACCTTCTCCGGCGGGTAGTGGTCGTAGTTGGTGCGCCGGCCCCGCTCGGCACGCAGATGGGTGGCCACCACCGTGCCGTCGTGCACGACCTGGACCGTGGTGGCGGTGGAACGAGCCTCGACCTGCTCCCCGATCAGCCGCCAGGGCACCGAGTACAGCGCCGGACCGACCTTGACGTGGATGTCCGGGCCGACCTTGCCGGTCGACCAGGTCGCGACCACGAACCTGTTGCGGGGCAACGGTTTCAGTGCCCTGGCCTCGACCGCGGCGAACACCGCCGCCGGGGCGGCGCCCTCCAGGCCGGGGTGCCGCCGGGCCCCGGCGACCTGGACCGACCAGTCGACGGCGTCGTGCTGCATCGCCTCCAGCGAGGCGAAGTCTCGCCCGCGCCAGAACGAGTCCCGCACCTACGGCATCGCCCGCTCGACCCGGGCCTTGTCCCGGGGCTTGAACGCCCGCGCCGGGTCGACCAGCGTGCCGTAGTGGGCGGCCAACTCGGCCTACGACCGGTTGATCTTCGGGTCGTACAGGTCCGGTCGCTCCACCCCGGTCTTCAGGTTGTCCGGCACCAACCGGGCTGGGACACCGCCGAAGAACTCCAACGCCAGCACAGTCGCCTCGCTCCAGGCCTGCTGGTCCAGGCGGACCACCGGACGGACGAACAGGTACCGCGAACAGGAAAGGATCATCACGAACGCCCAGATCGTGACCCGCCGCCCACCGGTCGGCGCGGTCCACATCCCCAGCTTGCCGTAGTCGATCTGCGCCTGGCTGCCCGGCGGGACCGGCGGGCGCGGGACCCGGACCTGGGCCCGGCGCGCCTCCTCGGGCAGGTGCGCGGCCACCCACCGACGGAACGAGGCCACCGAGGCCTCCAGCCCGTGCTCGCGCACCAGCCGGCCATGGATGGTCGCCTGGGTCACCCCCGCCTCGAGCTGCCGGACGATCTCATCCCGGTGTGGCTCGATCGTCGGCCACGTGACCTGCCGCAACCCCGCATCGGCGACCGCCGGGAACCACCCCTCGGCCAGCTCCCGCCAGTCCGCCCGGGCCATCACCGCCCGACCGGCCGACAGCTGTCCCGGCGCCAGCCCGGACTCCAGCGCCGGAGCCAGGTACTTGCGGATGGTCTTGCGGTCGATCCCCAGACTGGCCGAGATCTCCCCCTGGGACCGTCCGGCCCACCAGTGCTCGTACAGCTCGATCAAGTCGATCATCTCGAAGGTCCTCCTCGCCATCAGGGGCTCCGCTCCTCACCGTCTCGGGTGAGTCGGAGCCTGACCGTTGCTGGAGGCCACGTCCCGCCGACACGCTCACCGTCCCCATGGGGAATTCCGTGAGCGACCGGGTGGGGAATTACGTGATCGAAACCTCCTCAGACCTGGGGAATTACATGATCGCTGACACCGCGCGGACAAGCTGGCCGACCGCGGCGTCCGCCTGTGGCCCGGTCCGCTGCCGCCACCGACGATGACAGCGAAGGCCGCGACTGGTCACTGCTCCGTCGTGCCTGCGCGGTCCTGCCACCCGGGGCGTGGACGACCTACGGCGATCTCGAAAACTCACCGGAAGCCATCCCGTGCCGGTCGGAGTACACCTGGCGACCAGACCCGTCCCGAACCCCTGGCGGGTCCTGATGGCCGACGGCACCCTCTCACCGGGGTTCCGGTGGACCGAGGCCGGCCGTACCGACGACCCGGTCAAGATGCTGGAAGCGGAAGGGGTGGCGTTCCGAGACGGCCGTGCCGACCAGACCCCGCACATGACGGCCGCTCAACTTGCCGACCTGCTCGGCATGGAGACCGCCGAGATCCCGGACGCGATCGACAGCGACGTCAGTATCGACTCCGAACGCGGTAAGCAGTTCGTCGCCCAACTCCGCGCTACCCATCCAACTGCCGCGGACGGCATCCTCGACATGCTCGGTGCGTGGCAGTGCCTCGGCGGTCGGCTCTCCTTCGGCCCACGCAGCGAGACGTCATGCATCCTCATCCTCATCCTCATCCTCATCCTCATCCTCAACCGGCTCCAGGTACGGTCCACCTGGCCCTTCGCGATCTATCCCAAGAACGGGACCGTCGAGGTCGTCTTCCAGCACATGCGCCGCCGTCCGGTCTTCGACGACGCCGCACTTCGGGAAGAATTTCGACAGCGCCTCCAGGCAGCGGGCATCGTCATCCCCGAGTCCAAGCTCAACCTGAGGCCATCCTTCCGCGTGAACGTTCTAAGCGACTCGGCGGCAAGGACAGTCGTGTGCCCGGCGCTGGAGTGGTTCGTACTCACGTTCCAGACCCGTTTGGCGCTGGCGACCGACGAGAACTCCCTGTAGACCAGGCAAGCCGAAGACGTGCTCGGAGTGGTCTGAGCCAGAGGATCCATCCACTGATCCTTGACGTCACTCGACAGGTCGGCGGTCAACTGTGGCCCTGCGAGCCAGCCCTGGCCGCACCACGCCGCCCGCGGGTTGACCGCCGCCGTGACCTGCTCGACCAGGACCAGCCGACGCCAGCCCGCGACCCCGATCCCCGAGCCCTGTTCCTCCATCGCCCGCCCCGGCTGGGACAACGCGTCAGCAACCAGGCCGAGCTCCCGCTGCAGTCGCTGGATCAGCGTCTATGGACGTTGGGCCGCTTGCACGGCGCGCCGGTCTGCCTGTGCAGTCCGGCCGGAGTGAAGGGTCGCGAGCCCCCTGTCTCGTGCTGCGAGCACACCAGAAACCCACACCGGAGTAATGCAGATCACATGCCATTCGTAGTGACATACGCCACAGTGCCCGCCCGCCAGAATCCGGCCAAGTCTGCTGACATTCTGCTGACAAACGATCTAGAGGCTCACTCTCGATCTTGAAAGCGAGCCTCTGACCTGCGGTTTTGTTGTGGAGCTGAGGGGATTCGAACCCCTGACCCCCTCCATGCCATGGAGGTGCGCTACCAGCTGCGCCACAGCCCCGGACGTGATCAGTGGACGGTACCCCATTGCTGGGATCCCTCGGGGA
>JAUPKO010000357.1 GCA_030837395.1 Actinomycetota bacterium
GGCAGCATGGCCCAGCCGGCCTCGTGCCCGTGGGTGAGGGCGACGATGGTGTGGGCGCCGGCCTTGCGCAGCGGACCGGCGATCAGCCCCAACGGTGCGGCGGCTCCGAACAGCACACGAGTGGCACCGCGACTGTGCACGAGCGCCGTGGCTCTACGGATCACCATCGGCTCGGGCACCATCAGCGACGTGGGGTGACGCACCACCTCGAACGACTGCTCGGCATCGAACTCCTCGCATCGTGCCCACTTGGGTGCGTACACGGTGATGGACTCCGGCGGCTGCCGGCTGACCAGGCCCTGCACAAATGCCTGGATCCCCCCGGCGCGGGGCGGGAAATCGTTGGTGACGACGAGGGTGTGCCCCGGGGCACTCTGGTCACTCACGCGAGTGGTCGAGAGGCCGCGACGAGGTTGTCACGGTAGTAGCCGGGCAGGGAATCGAGCCTGATGCCGTCGATTGAGTTGGCGGCGTGGACGAACCGGCCGTCGCCAATGTAGATGCCCACGTGCTGATGGATCGAGTAGAAGAACAGCAGGTCACCCGGCTGGATGTCGGCCAACGGCACCGGCGCCGTCTGGGTGTATTGGGTGCCGGAGTAGTGGGTGAGCGCCACCCCGGCTTTGGCCCAGGCCGCCTGGGTGAGGCCGCTGCAGTCGTACGCGTCGGGGCCGCTGGCCCCCCAGACGTACGGTCCACCGACCTTGGTCAGCGCGAAGTCGACGGCCAACCGCACCGCCTCGGCCCGGTTGGCAGGAGGCGACGTCAACGGCGCGACGGGGCGCCCGTCCGCTGCGGCCGCCGGCGTGGCGGTTGCCGCGACACCGGGCGAAGCTGCCGCTGCCGCGTTCTGGGCATCGGCCGTGCGTTGTGCCGCTGCCGCGGCTGCTTGGGCCTGTGCCTCGAGGGCGGCCACGCGCTGGGCTTCGGCCCGGGCCGCGAGCAACAGTGCGGCCTCCGCCCGAGCCCGCTCCGCCGCCGCCCGTGCCTCGGCCAGGATGCGTTGCCGCTCCTGTTCCTCCAGGGCCGCCAGCAGCGCGGTGGCCTGCGCCACCTTGGCTTGGGCCGCTGCCTGCGCGGCGCCGAGGTCGGCCGTGGCCTGCGCGAGCCGCTGTTGTTCGCGATCCAGGGCCGCCGAGGTGCTCTTGAGGGAGATCGCCTGTGCCCGGGCCTTGCTGACCACCTCGGACTGGTTGGAGGACGTGGCCGCGAAGCGGTCGAGATCGGCGAGGAACTGGTCGGGGTCCTCGAAAGTGAACGACATTGCTGCACCGGCGCCCCCGCCGTCGACATACAACTGTCGGGCCATCGCCTCGAGGGCGAGTTGCTGCCGAGCTAGGTCAATCCGACCAGCGGTGACCTGCCGGCTGAAGATGGTCAGCCGCTCCTGCGAACGCGCCAATTGTGCCTTGGCCCCATTGACCCGCTCGGCCGCCGCCGCACTCTGTCGCTGCAGGTCCAACACCTGCGCCCGGGCATCGGTGACCACCTGTGGATCGGCGTGGGCCGTGGCCGTGACCCCGCCCATCAGCAGGCAGGCGGTCAAGGCGGCGCCCGTGCCGCGCAGCATCACCCGGCGTCGGTGTCCGATCACCCAGTCACCCCCTTCAGAGCACGTGGACCCCCAGCCTAGCCCGCCGCACTGCCTCGGTGCCGAGGATATCCACGGGTGGGTCGCATCCCCTGCCCGTCGCCGCGCACCAACCGCAACGGCGGCACCAGACCGGAGTCCGCCAGCACCGACATCGCCCGCTGCTCCTCGTCGTCCCAGGCCACCGGAGGCTGACCCAGCAGCACCGTGACGACACAGTCCCCACAGGCGATCTGGCGCATGACGCATCCGTCGCAGTCGATTCGCACGGCACCGACGTCGTCATCGGGCAGGTCAGCGTCGTGCGGGCCCTCGGCGAAGAGATCCTCGGCCATGGCGTCCTCCAGTGAAGTCGAATCGGGGCCCAGGGGCGAACCTCCGATGTGACAAGGACGCTAGGGGGACCCTCCGACAATTCCCCTCGCCCGCAGGTCGGCCACTGTCGCCGCATCGAGGCCGACGGCCGTCAGGATGGCCTCGGCATCGGACCCCAGATCGGTCACGTGCGCCCCCGACTCCTCGGCCAACCACGGCACGGCCCGCACCACCGGCGCCGCACCCCCATCGGAGCGTCGGGCCTCGACGATCACCCCACGCTCGACGGCGTTGGCATCGGCGAAGGCCTCCGCCAGGTTGTTCACGGGCGTCACGCAGGTGTCCTCACCGGCCAGCAGCTCGACCCACGCCGCCCGCGGCCGGGCGCCGAACACTTCGGCCAGGTCCGCCCGCAGGCCAGCCTGCCCGGCCAGGTCGTACTGCCGGGCGGCGAACTCTGGGTGCTCGATCAATTCGCACAGCCGGCCGAAGAACTTCGGTTCCAGGGCGCCCACGGCCAACCAGCGATCGTCCGCGCACCGGTAGACGCCATAACAGGCCAACGCCCCTGTGAGCAGGTCGCGACCCGCGGGCATACTGCCGGTCCCGGCGGCGAGGTGGCCGGCCGCAAGCGGGGTCAGGGCCAGCGCGGCGTCGGCCATGGCCACCTGGGCCCGGTAGCCCTGCCCGTCCTGGGCCACCGCCCGCAACCCGGCAAGCACCGCCAGCGCGGCCTGCAGCCCCGTGGCGAGGTCGGCGGCCTGCAGCGCGGGCATCGACGGCCGGCCGGCATCATCGGTGCTCAGGCTGAGGATCCCACCGAGCGCCTGCACGTTGAGGTCGTGCGTGGGCAGCCTGACGTAGGGCCCGTCGTCGCCGAAGGCCGTCAGGCTCACGTGCACCAGGCGTGGGTTGGCCGCGGCGACCGCCGCCGCACCCAGCCCGAGCCGGTCGAGCACCCCGGGCCGGAAGGAGTCCATCATCACCTCCGCCGAGGCGATCAGCCGCAACAGCAGCGCTCGACCCTCGTCGGTCTTGAGGTCCAGCGCCAGCGACGTCTTGCCGCGGTTGAGCACGAGATTGGCCCCGGACTCGCCGGTTGCCGAATAGGGCGGGGCCGCCCGGGTGCCGTCGCCGGTGAGCTCCTCGACTTTGATCACCTCGGCGCCGAGGCCGTACAGCAGCAGCGTGGCGTAGTTGCCCGGCAGCAGCCGGGTCAGATCCAGCACCCGCACGCCGGCCAGACTCGGTCGGGCCTGTGCCAGCCCGGTCATCCGGCAGTTTCCTCCGTGGGTCCGCCGGCGTCGGGCCGGGGCACGATCTCGATCGAGTCGTCGGCACCACACCAGCGGCACACCACCTGCTCGACCACCTCACGCAGCAGCTCAGATGACTCGACAGTTGCGTCCCCGCCGAGGTCGAAGTGCCAGTACTCCTTGGTGCGCCTACTACGGACCACGTCGAAGCGGGTGAGGTTGCCGCACCGCGTGCACCGCCACCGGGTCTGTTCGCCGGGAAGTCCTACCGCCATCTGCCTGCCTCGCCTTCGTCAGCACCGTTGTCGGCCGCCGCGTCAGCGGAGCGGCCGGGTTCAGCCTAGCCACCCGCCAGCCGTGTGCTTGACCGGTTGTGTCGGATGTATCCCTTAGCGTGCCGATATGGCCCTCACGTCACCTCTGAGCCCGACCCGCAGCACCAGCGCTGCCGGCCCCCGCCGCCCGTCGACGGAGGCCCCGCCGCGGATCGTCGGCCAGACCACCCTGGACGACATCGGCACCCCGTTGCACAGCGTGACGTTCTGCATAGTCGACCTCGAGACCACCGGCGGCGCTCCCGCGGAGCTGGGCATCACCGAGATCGGCGCCGTCAAGGTGCGCGGCGGCGAGGTGCTCGGCGAGTTCGCCACCCTGGTCAACCCGGCCCAGCCGATCCCGGCCTACATATCTGTGCTCACCGGCATCACCGACGCCACCGTGGCGGCCGCCCCGCGGCTGGCCGCGGCCCTGCCCGCCTTTCTGGAGTTCGCTCAAGGGTGCGTGCTCGTGGCTCACAACGCGCCCTACGACATGGGTTTTCTGCGCCACGCCGCCGAGGCCCTCGGTTACGACTGGGAGCCCCTGGCGGTCGTCGACACCGTCAAGTTCTCCCGCGCGGTGCTGCCCCGCGGCGAGGTGCCCAACCACAAGCTGAGCACCCTGGCGCAGCACTTTCGTGCCGGCACCCGGCCGGCCCACCGCGCGCTGGACGACGCCCGGGCCACGGTCGATGTGCTGCATGCCCTGCTGGAGCGGGTCGGCAGCGTGGGGGTGGGGACCCTTGAGGAGGTGCAGGCGTACTCCGGCCGGGTCACCGATGCCCAGCGTCGCAAGCGCACGCTGGCCGACGGCCTGCCCGCCGAACCGGGGGTCTACGTGTTCAGCGATGACGCCGGCGAGTCGCTGTATGTGGGTGTCTCGAAGAACATCCGCAGCCGGGTGCGCACGTACTTCACCGCCAGCGAGCAACGCACCCGCATGGCCGAGATGGTCGCGCTGGCCAGCTCGGTGACCCCCATCGTGTGCGCCACCGAACTCGAAGCCGCCGTGCGCGAGCTGCGACTGATCGCCGAGCGCAAACCCCGCTACAACCGGCGCTCCCGCTTCCCCGAACGCGGCCGCTGGCTCAAACTAACGGTCGAGCCCGCGCCTCGGCTCAGCCTCGTGCGGGAGGCCAAGGCCGACCTCGCCGAGGGTGCGGCCTACCTGGGGCCCATGACCAGCAAGGCTGCGGACGACATCCGGGAGGTCATGCAAGCAGCCGTGGCCCTGCGCACGTGCAGTGAACGGCTGGGCCCGAGTTCACACCGGACCCCCTGCTCGTTGGCTGAGCTGGGTCGCTGCGCGGCGCCGTGCACCGGTGGCGAGGCTCTGACTGTCTATCGCAGCGCGGCCGACGCCGCCCGGGCGGCCATGTCCACCGACACGGGCATGGTGACGGGCGCCGTCCTGGAGCGGATCGCGGAGTTGAGCGGCGCCGAGAGGTTTGAGGAGGCCGCCGGCTGGCTCGCCAAACTCCAGACGTTCCTGCGGATCGCCGACCGCACCCAGCAACGCCACGCCCTGGCCAACGCCGGGGAGGTCGTGGCCGCCGAACCCGTGGACGGCGGCTGGGTGATTCACGTGATTCGCCACGGCCGCCTGGCGGGTGCAGCTCGCAGCGCCCCCGGTGTGGACCCGCGTCCCACCCTGGAAGCACTCATGGCCACGGCCGAGGCCGTCCAACCGCCAGCCGGCCCGGCACCGGCCAGCCTGTCCGAGGAGGCGGACCTGATCCTCACCTGGCTGGCGCAGGACGGGGTCCGCCTCGTGGCCATCTCCAACGACTGGGCCCTGCCTTTGGGTGCCGCAGCACGCGACCGCCACCTGTTGGCGGCCAGATCAGCTGGCGTGCGCGGTTGACACCTCGATCCAGCCGTTGAGCACGCGATCCGCCCGGCCCGCATCAATGGACTCCTGCGCCACGGGCACGGCCAAGGCGAGGCGTTCGATCGCCGAATCGAGCACCGGTCCGAAGCGCCCCTCACCCGTCGCGGCATCCCACACGACCAGGGCCAGTGCGGCGTTGAGCACCACAGCGGCCCGGATCGCGGCCAGTGGACCCGCCACCTCGCCGGCCAGCACCTGTCGTACCACGCGGGCGTTGGCGGCGGCATCACCACCGGCGAGTTCGCCCGCGTCGTAGCGCCCCAGCCCGGCCGACACCGGGTCCACCCGGTCAAGGCGCACGCCTTCGTCTGTGACATCCCAGACGTCGGTCTCGGCCCCGACCGTGACCTCGTCCAGGCCGTCACGCCCACGCACCACCATGGCCCGGAAGTCCCGCTCGGCGAAGACCTGCGCCATCAGCGGCGCCATCCGCTCGTCCGCGGCCCCGATCAGCGAGGCGATCGGCTGCGCCGGGTTTGCCAGCGGCCCGAGGATGTTGAACACCGTCGGGATGCCCAGTTCGCGCCGAGGCGGCCCGGCGTGGCGCATGGCCGGGTGGAACACCGGAGCGAAGCAGAAGCCGATCCCCGTCCGGCCCACACACGCCAGCACACCCTCCGGACCCAGGTCGATGCGCACACCCAACTGCTCAAGGACGTCGGCCGACCCGCACCTCGAGGACGCCGCCCGGTTGCCGTGCTTGATCACCACTGCCCCGGCACCGGCGGCAACGATGGCCGCCAGCGTCGAGATGTTGACCGAATGCGACTTGTCGCCGCCGGTGCCCACGATGTCCAGCGCGGGGCCGCCGTAGGGCAGCGGCACAGCGACCTCCAGCATCGCCTCCACCAGGCCGATCACCTCCGGTGCAGTCTCGCCCTTGGCCCGCAGCGCCACGACGAACCCGGCGATCTGCGCCGACGTGGCCTCGCCCGCCACGATGTGGGCCATCGCCGCCCGGCACTGCTGCGCGCTGAGACTTCCCCCGTCGAGCAACGCCGCCAGCGTGTCCGCCCAGTCGAAGTCCGTGCTCATGCCGTCGGCGTCTGCAGCCGACGGCGCAACAACTCGGCGCTGGCCCGGGCCAAGTCGAATGGCGACAACGGCCGAGGCACCACCGCGTCGGCGCGCGACCACGTCGCCAACCACGCGTCCTGCGGTCGGCCGGTCAGCACCAGCATCGGCGGGCACTCGAAGATCTCGTCCTTGAGCTGGCGGGCCATACCCATGCCGCCGGGGTAGGCCTCACCGTCCAGAATCGCCAGGTCGACGCCGCCCGCGTCCAACGCGGCGATGGTGGCCGGCTCGGTCGCGGTCTCGAGCACGGCGATCTCGGGCAGATCGGCGGCGGGCCGTCGACCCAGCGCGTTGATCACCTGTGCCCGCACGTCCCTGTTGCTGCTGTAGACCAAGACGGTCGCCTGGCCCGCCGGTGCCTGGGAATTCATCGCTGACCTCGCCGTGTTGAGCCTGTTGGATGCCCCGATGCTACCGCTACCGGGGATAAATCCGCGCTGAGTCGGGGGGTCGACCTGTGATCCGCGGCGATACCTGCCAGAATGCCGCGCGTGGCCACTGCAACTGTTGTAGACAAGAAGCCGAGCCCGGAGGCTCCCGTCAACCGCCCGAACCTCGTGGCGGTGGGAACCATCGTGTGGTTGTCCAGCGAGTTGATGTTCTTCGCGGCGCTGTTCGCGATGTACTTCACGATGCGCTCGATCAACCCCGATGTGTGGGCGATCGACTCGTCCAAGCTCAATGTGCCGTTCTCGGCCGTCAACACCACGATCCTGGTGCTCAGTTCGGTCACCTGCCAGCTGGGCGTCTTCGCCGCTGAGCGCGGTGACGTCAAGAATCTGCGCAAGTGGTTCATCATCACGTTCGTGATGGGCGCGATCTTCATCGGCGGCCAGGTCAGTGAGTACGCCGAACTCGTTCACAAGGGCCTCACGCTGAGCAGCTCGGCCTACGGCTCGGGTTTCTACCTCACCACCGGCTTCCACGGTCTGCACGTGACCGCGGGTCTGATCGCCTTCCTCTTCGTGCTCGGCCGCACCTACGCGGCTCGCCGCTTCACCCATGAACAGGCGACCTCGGCCGTCGTAGTGTCGTACTACTGGCACTTCGTCGATGTCGTGTGGATCGCCCTGTTCACGGTGATCTACTTGATCAAGTAGATGTCAGACGCCCGACCGTGGCCGCTCGCCGGCCGCCCGCATCCCGAACCACCCACACGAGCAGAACGGGGCAGCAAGTGACCAGCGCAACGTCCGTGCGACGCAGCCGATGGGCGGCTCTCATCGCCGTCATCGTCGCCCTGGTGGCCGTGGGGGCCACCTACGCGGCCCTCAACGCGACCTCCAAGGCCTCGGCGGCGCCCGCCGAGGGCGCCACCTCAGCCCAGATCGACGAGGGCCGCAAGCTCTTCCTGGAGGGCTGCTCGAGTTGCCACGGCCTGAACGCCGAGGGCATCGACGGTGCCACCGTCAACAACGGTGGTAACGGCGGTCCGAGCCTGATCGGCGTCGGCTCGGCCTCGGTGCACTTCCAGGTCTCCACCGGCCGTATGCCGTTGGCCGGGCCGGAAGCCCAGGCGCCGACCAAGAAGGTGCAGTACAACGAGGAGGAGATCGCCGCGCTGGCCGCGTACATCGCCTCCCTGGCTCCCGGACCAGCGAGCCCGAGCGAGGAGGAGCTCGACTTCTCCAACGCCTCCGTCGCCGAGGGCGGCGAGCTGTTCCGCACCAACTGCAGCCAGTGCCACAACTTCTCCGGCCGCGGCGGCGCCCTGAGCGACGGTGCCTACGCACCCAGCCTCATGCAGGCCACCCCGCAGCAGATCTACGAAGCCATGGTCACCGGCCCGCAGCAGATGCCCGTCTTCAGCAACGAAACCCTCACCGTCGAGGACAAGCAGGCAATCCTCGCCTACATCGACGACGTCAAGAACGCCCCCAACCCCGGCGGTCAGGACCTCGGCGCACTCGGCCCCGTCACCGAGGGTCTGTTCACGTTCATCGTCGGCATCGTGTTGTTCATCGCCGTCGCCGTCTGGATCGGAGCCAAAGTCCGATGAGTAACTCCCCCACCACGCCGCAGTTGCCCGAGTCGGCCGCCGACCCGGGCACCGCGCTGGCCAACCAGGGTCACCAGATCCCCGACCTGCCGCCGCACACGCCGCGGCAGACGGATATCGACCCCAAGGCAGCCAAGCGCGCCGAGCGGCAAGTGTCGCTGATGTTCCTCGGCTCGGCCCTGATGACGGTGCTGTTCGTGATCGCCTTCGTCAAGATCCCGGCTAACCAGAACGTCACGGTGCCGTTCTCGACCGCACAGGTGAACGCCAGCAACGCCGCCCTCGGCATCACCTTCGGGCTGGCGATCTTCCTGATCGGCGCCGGTGCGATCCACTGGGCCAAGAAGCTCATGCCGGATCAGGAGGTCGTGCAACTGCGGCATTCGCTGGTGAGCACCCCGGAGGAGCGCGCCGAGGCCGGCGAGGTCTTCTGGCAGGGCGCGGACGAGTCCGGCTTCGGCCAGCGCAAGATCATCCGACGCAGCCTGCTGCTGGCGATGGGGCTCTTCCCCATCCCGATGATCGTCATGTTGCGCGACCTGGGTCCGAAGAACCTCGACGAGACCTTCCAGGCCATGCGCCACACCCTGTGGGAGAAGGGCATGCCA
>JAUPKO010000358.1 GCA_030837395.1 Actinomycetota bacterium
ATGCGACTCCCCCACGGCGAGTTCATCGAGATCCACGCGCCGCTGTCGATCGAGGAGAAGGCCACCATCCTGGCGAAGCCGGATGTCAGGCCACTGGAGTTGCCCGCGGCCGAGGACGAGAACGGCGTTCGCAACAAAGAGGCTCGCAAGCAGCGGCGCCAGGCCCGGATGTCGAAGTGGTTCTACGGTGACAATGTGCCCCTGCCCAGCCCCGAGGAGCTGGCCGAGGCTGAGGCTCACCTAAACCACGAGATTGACGAGACCGCAGCTGTGGTCGCCGAGCACGAGGGTCTGACGATGACCAACGAGGGCACCACGCTGGTCCGGCACAACACGCCGGAGTAGATCCGCCTGAACGACGGGCGACCTGTCGTTCAGTGTTGTTCAGTCACCGCGACGAACGGCTCATCGCAGCCAGGCGTTGTTCCATCGTCCGCACATAGGCTGCGAGGCTGAGGATGCGGTCGACGCCGGTGATCTCGATCTGCCTCGGGCCCAGCGATTCTCCCCAGGGCCACGACTCCACGAGTGCACAGATTTTCCTATGGTCGATCCAGCCGCCGAGAATCGGCGTGGTCGTCAGCGTCTGGGCCTCGTCCTGATACCTTTCGCGGGAGTTTCGCATGTGCCACCAGGCATCCGACGACTGCCGGGCCCGACGGGTGCGCAGCCGAATCTCGTCGGGCACGCGGCCCTCCCCAAGGAGCCGGGCGTATCCCCTACTGCCCGGGCCTCGCAGCCACTCCGACGGTTCGATCGCAGCTGCCGCTTCCAGCACGCGGGTCGCGGCAAATGGATCCGCGACGAGTAGCCCGCCGAGTCCTGCCGGCGAGAGCGCGGCCGGGTAGGAGGCGACCCGATTCAAAGTCCTGGCCAGCCATTCTTCCCTCGGTGCCGGACGATCATCGGCAGCCTGGCCCACTGGCGCGACCGGTATGCCCAGCAGGGCCGCGTAGTCCCCACCGGGGCGGTTCCTCAGCCGACTATGGCGGGCCCTGGACACCTCGGTCCGCAGTATTCGAGGCCACGACTCGCCGCCGCGGTGCAGATTCGTGGCGGCCCGGTAGACCCCAGGCAGCGACCCGCGGCGAAGCTCATACCCCAAGGCATAACCGTGGCCATGGGAGAAGGTGTAGTTTCCCATCTGCCCGCCGTACAGCATCCTCGCCCCTTGCTGGCGGGCGCACTCGTTTATCTTCTCCATCCAGACGGCATTGGCAGGATTCAGTGTGGGCCAGAACGACTTCGCGGCAGCAGCTGCGGCCGCGTCCAGTGCCAGTTGTCCATCCTCGTTGACCACGCGTGAGACGATCACCGTGTCCGGATAGGCACGCGCCATTGCCATCGCGACCTCGCTGTCGTCTGGGTCCCAGATACCCTCGGTCCGACATGGCGCCTCCGGCACTGGTGCGTGGACCAAGGCGTGCACCGGATTGTTGGCGTCTGTGAGCCTCGCGAGGGAGGCCACCACAAAAGTGGAGTCCAGCCCCCTGACATCTGCGCGACCAGGGTGCCGCTGCGAGGCAACGAATCGGACAGGACCGAATCGATACTCTGTCGAAATCGGCTGATCGCTCGATCGCCTCTGAGAGTGGGAGGATCAAGGGTGTCGGGTGTCAGCCAGTCAACCTCCTGGGTGCCCAGGTCATCGCGCCAACACAACGTGCTGCCCGGCGGCAAACGACTGATGCCCGTGAAAGGTGTCCGTCTGGCATCAACTGTCATCGCCGCCTGCGACCGGACAAAGTCCTTATCCAGCTCGCGTGGTGTCGGCGCCCCCGACACCAGCGCACCCGGATTTGTCGCCACCAGCAGTTGTAGCTCCGGGACCTCCCGCTGGGTGTAAAACAGACCCGACTGCTGCATTGTCGATGCCGCCGCCAGCGTGTCTCCGTCTTCTCGGCGCAGCACCAGAGCCCAGGGCACATCCGGGGTACCGCAGGTCCGCGGGTCGCCCCCGCGTCGCAGCAGTCTCGCCACACGCTCTGCTTCACTCACGTCCAGGGGGCCGAATACCGCCGCCGATCCGGCAAGGATGCTGCGCCAGTTCCCGCTCGGTATCAGTACGCCAGGAAAGCCAGCAGACGACAGCACACAGTCCTGCGGCACCGGCAAGTCGCGAGCCGGACCCACGCCACCTTCCGCCACGCTCAACGAACCTGCAGCAACGCTAGGAACCCAAATCAGGATTCGGGCCATCTGACAAATAGCCCGCACCCAACTGCCCTGAGGCAACATCGTTCAGAGCTACCAGCAGAGGCTTGGTCCAGACCGCGCGCCCACCCAACTGTCGCGCTGCAGCACTGTCAACACCTGGACCCCCCGCACACGGTCCCACCGAACCCGTCACAACGACAACGCCCTCCCCAGCAACCATCCTCATCGCCCTTTAACGACCGGCTTCGGCTTAACGATCGGCTTCGGCTTAACGGCCGGCTTCGGCTTGACGATCGGCTTCGCCATCAGACCCGACTGATCCGGCGCGCCGACTGTGCGAGAAATCCCGCCCGAAATGGGCCGGAACGCCTGCATCGTGGCGCTCCCCCTCGAGATGGGTAAGGTGTTGCTCCACATCCCCCACCCGCTTCCCATCGTGGGGTTGAGCACGCCTGCGGTAAGAACGGAGTTTCTGGCCGCCACCCTCCACGAGTAGGGGGTCGCATACAATACAGAACCGATCCCTCGGCCACACTGCGGCGCTATCGCGTAGGCGGGAATCCCCTTACCTGGGCATCCGGAATCGGCATAGGTGGCAAACGGCACCGAAAGCGAGTTCGCCGGCCAATACCGTGCAAAAAGGCCCCACGGCAACGCCGCCGGCAGGGTGCCCAACCTCGCAGGCGTGTTGTAGTGCATCGTGAAGTACTGCACCGTGGACCCACCATCATTAGGCGCCGTCCAACTCATGGTGTCCGCCCCGGCCGCGGCCGTGTACGACAACACCGGCGCACACGGCACCGTCGCCGCCAGGGTGAGGATGGGAGCGTAGGCACC
>JAUPKO010000359.1 GCA_030837395.1 Actinomycetota bacterium
CAGTCCATCTACGCGGCGCGAAAGGAGCGGGGCGTGAGCAAAGACCCAGGTTCGCCGCGGGGTGCGCCGGGGATGCCCGTTGTCCGGGACAAGCGCCGAGCCGGGCGAGAGCCTCGCCGACTTCGACCGCACCAGCATTCCATCAACACCCGTGCCACTGTTGGCAGAACAATAATGCGTACACTTTGCGGTGTGCCTGACCCCGCGCCCGCCAACCCGATGGGAGTCTGATCGCCATGCCAGGACGTCCACACAAGGGTGATCGCGTGCTGCTCGCGGCACGCCCCCACCGTGAAGTCTGGGAAATCATCAGCCGCCGAGCCGCAGAGGCCGGCCAGCCCATGAGCCAATACGTCGCCGATCTCCTGGCCGTCCATGTCGGCCGCGACGACTTGATCTTCGCCGCCCAGCCCGTTGGGCCCTCACCCCTTCAGGAGGAACTGCCACTGCTGACCTGACCACCGCGCGGCGCTAGCCGCGCGGCCACCCGAACATCTCCATATCCGCCGCAGTACCAGCCCGGAAACGACAAGAGCCCCCGATTGGGGGCCCTCGCCAAGGGTCCGAGACGAGTTAGCCGCTCGCTCGGGTACTGCAAAATCTCCCGAAGGAAATGTCTTGCCCGACATCTTCCACGGTAGTCGACGCCTGCCCGCAGTGGAACCAGGCGCGCAGCACCGTGACCCCCTCAACACCCTTGGCGTAACACGCCGGCGCGGCGGCAAGTCGCGCATCAGTGCCCGCCGGCGGCGGTGGATCGAACTCGTCGGCGTCGTGAACGCCATCGTGCCGATGTGGCACAGCCGACGGCTATGGATTGCCCAGGTCGAGGCGTGGGTGTATTCCGAACCGGGGCTGGCGGCTTGCGCCGAGATGCACATCCGCCCGGAAGTCGTTGTGCGCATTGCCATTGCGCTGGCGCGCTTCGCCGACGGCGCCACCGGCCGCAACTGCGCGGCCGCCAACGCGACCATCGCCGCGATGGCCGGATGCTCGGCAAGCCTGGTGACCCGGGTGCGCAACAAGCTGCTCGCCCCGGCCGGGCTGGCCGTGGAAGCCTGCCGGGGAAGCGGTGGGGGAGGGCGGCCGAACAAGGCCTCGGTCTGGCACCTCATTCCGTCAAGCGCCGTCGCACAGCCCGCTGTTTCCGACCTACCCACCCTCCCTCCGGGAGGTGGGTTATCTCCAGTTAGAGATCAATCACCCAGAGCGCGCACGCGCGCGGAAAAGTGCACTCGAGGATCGGCCCAGCGGCGGCGGCGGCAAGCGCCGCGGCCGCTGGCCGTCCAGAAACTGGCCGCCGGGCTGATCGCCCGCAGCGTCGGCCTGGAGCGGGTGCATCCGGGCCAGGTCTGCGACGCCCTGAGCCAATCCGGGCTGGACTTGGCGCACTGGAGCGCCGGGCAGCTCGCCACGGCCCTGGACGCCGACATGCGCCAGCGGGGAATCAGCTGGCCGGATCGCATCAGCCGGCCCGGGGCATTCCTGGCCGTACGGCTGCGCCGACTGCCCGCCCGCCCGGACGTCGCCGATCACACTCCCGCCCCGCCCCGACATGAGCCACGTTCCTCGCGGCCGGCTGTTGCCAGTTCCACCGTGCGGCGGGCCGCGCTGGACCAGATCCGCAGCCAAGTCGCCGCCGCGGCCGCCGTCTGGCGTCCTCGGATGCAAACCGTTTAACCGCAACACAATTAGGAGAAATCTGATGAATGACACCCCCATTACCCTGGTCGGCAACCTCACTGCCGACCCGGAACTCCGGTGGACCCCCGCAGGGATGGCGATCACCACTTTCACCGTGGCGTCCACCCCGCGGGTCTATGACCGCCAGGACGGCCAGTGGAAGGACGGCGAGGCGCTGTTCCTGCGATGCACCGTCTGGCGGGATGCCGCCGAGCATGTCGCCGAGACACTCAGCCGGGGCAGTCGGGTGATCGTGACCGGCCGGCTCAAACAGCGCTCGTTTGAGACACGCGACGGCGACAAGCGCACGGTTATCGAGGTCGACGTCGACGAAGTCGGCCCGTCGCTGCGCTACCTCAGCGCCACCCTCAACAAGGCGGCCAGGGCCAACGGCAATGGTCGCGCCTCCAACGGTGCGGCGGCCAACGGCGCCGGGTCCGATGACTCGTGGGCGTCGGTGGAGCCGCCCGCCTTCGAGGACGAGCCGGCACCGTTCTGAGGGCACCGAGACGGCGGGGGAGGGGAGGTCGGGTGAGCGGCCTCCCCTCCCTTTGTTTGCCTGTCACGGTGACGGAATTGGTCGTGTGGGCCGGTACTTCCCAACGAAAGTCCACAATCAGCAGGAGGCGAAGTGTGCAGGTCGACCCAGGAAAATGGCGGTCCGCGCCGTTGCAGCGCCGATGCCCGCACCACCCTGCAGGGATCCCATGCGGCGATCGCCGAACTGGAGACCCGTCAGGCCGCGGCGGCCGCCGAGCTGGCCGCCAAGTCGGCGCCGCCGCTGACCCAGACCGGGCCGCCGAAGGCGGTTCCGCGATGCTTCTTCTGCGACGAGCTCACCACCGAGGCCGCACACATGACCCGCTACGGCAAGATTTGTTGCCACCAGTGCTGGCCGGATGTGCGGCTCACCCAAGGCCCCGCTCCCTCCGATCCGCACGGCCCGCCTCGGCGGGTCTAAGGAGCCGCTAGCAAGGTGCTGCCGAAGTGCAAAGCGCCTGGCTATTGCCTCATCAGCCCGTATGGCTGCTCGTAAGGGCGCCAGCAGCGGCCAGCATTGCGCAGCGCCGGTTGAGTAGCGGTGAGCCGCGCCCGCGTTGAACCCACAGAAGCGCGGAACCAGAGCACCAGAGAGTCAACCGCCGTGTGCCCCTTGACGCCAGCCTCGTCAAGCGCAGTCCGCAGCTTGTCGTGTTCCTGCGCGGACAAGGATGCG
>JAUPKO010000360.1 GCA_030837395.1 Actinomycetota bacterium
ATGCCCTCTCGGGCCGAGGGGTTTAAGCCCTCTGCGTCTGCCATTTCGCCATCCGGGCGCGGGTCCAGCCTAGGACCCGCGCCCGCGTGTTGCGGTTATCGCCCGGGCGGGGTGGAATCCATTTGGTACAGATTCGGTTACCGTTGTCACAACGTCGGCGTCGCAGGCGCTGCCGCACTTCGCGCCGCGGACACCAAGCCAACCCAACAGGAGGAACAAGTGGCAGGCAATCCCATTCTTGCCCGAGCGGAGAAGGACGCCGAACAAGGCTCCGGATCCCTCTACAACGAAGGCACCACCGCTTACATGCAGGCCGGGGGAGCGGCACAAGCCGGCGCGATCCAGGCTGGCGGCGGTATGCCCGGTGCCCCTGGCTACGCCGGTGGTCCGGTGGCCCCGGCGCGACGGATGACTATCGACGATGTCGTGGTCAAGACCGGTATTACCTTCGTCATCCTGCTGATCTTCGCGGCCATCGGATGGAACCTCACCGGCACTCTGCAGGCCCTGGCGTTCGGGTCGGCTTTCGTGGCCTTCATCTTGGCGATGTTCATCTCGTTCAAGAAGGTCTCGAGTCCGCCGTTGGTGATCCTCTACTCTGCGTTCGAGGGACTATTCCTGGGTGCGATCAGCCGGTGGTACCAGTCGTTCGGTGAGGCCAGCGGCAACGGCAACCTCGTGCTGCAGGCGGTCAGCGCGACGCTGGTCGTCTTCGCCGTGACGTTGTTCGTCTACAAGTCGGGCATGGTCAGGGTCACCCAGAAGACCCGTCGGATCTTCATGATCATGATGTTCTCGTACCTCGGCATCGCGCTGCTGTCGCTAGTTGCGTCGCTGTTCGGCGTCGGGGGCGGCTGGGGCTTCTACGGGGTTAGTGGCATCGGCCTGCTGATCAGCGTGTTCGCCGTGGGCCTGGCGGCGTTCTCGCTGGTGATCGACTTCGATGGCATCGTGCGCATGGCCGACTACGGCGTCGAGGAGAAGGAGTCGTGGCGGATGGCCTTCGGGCTCATGGTCAGCCTCGTGTGGCTGTACCTGGAGATCCTGCGCCTGCTGGCGATCCTGAACCGGAACTAGTGCGATTGACATACGACTTGGCGATGTGCCATCTATTCGGCAAGTAGGTGGCGAGATTTGACGCGCAGTTGGCGAGCTCTCTTCGAGTGACCGGCCTCGCAGGTGGTACCTGCTCGGGCGTGGTGCCGACACGAATGCGGCGGTTCAGGACGCCCCACAGGTGTTCGGGACCGCCGCGTTGTGTGTCCGCCAGACCTGCCTGAATTGCGTCGTCGACCTTGGATGCCCCCTGCTGAATCGTCCCGGGTCTGATGCGCACGTGCTTTGTCGGGAAGGATGTTGTCATGCCTGCCAAGTACAGTCCCGAGGCCAAGGCGGTTCGTCTGGGTAGCGATCACATTAACGACTACTCCTGGCGGGTGGGTCGCGATCACCACCGTGTCCAAGCGGCTGGGGATGACCCCGGAGTCGCTGAACGGCTCGCGCGAGATGTGGGCGCACCCGAACCGGCAAGGCATTCAGGTGGCCCGTTGCACCACCGAACGCCTCATGGCCGACCACGGCTGGCCGGGTGGGTGCCGTCGGCGCAAGGTCCGCACCACGGTGCCCGACCCAGATCATCCCCGCCCACCGGACCTGCTCGACCGCCAGTTCGGCGCTGAGGGCGATCAGGCAGGGCGCCGACTATCGGCAACGTCAAGGTCATCAGGACGAAGGCACCCACCGCCTTGGAGGCGGTGGGTGCCCACATCGTGGTTGGGGGCGAAATCTAGCGCGTGGCCGTCACACTGGCTGTTGAGGCCTCGGTGTCGGAGTCGTCGCGGAGGTCGGCCACACCGTCGATCGAGGTGTCGTCGGTCTCCAGTTCCTTAGGCGTCATTCCTCGCCAGATCAGCGCTGCGATCACACCGCCGATGAGCGGAGCCACGATGAACAGCCACAGTTGGCTGAGGGCTGTCCCGCCCGCGAAGAGCGCCGGCCCGATGGACCGTGCCGGGTTGACCGAGGTGCCGTCCAGTGGGATGCCCACCATGTGGATCGCTGCGAGCGAGAAGCCGATCGCGATTCCGGCGAACGCCGGGGTGGCCACCTTGTCTGTGACGAAGAGGATCACCAGCACGAAGATGGCGGTGAGCACAATCTCGAGCACGAGCGCACCAGTGAGGTTGATGGCACCGTTGTCGTAGGCGTTACTGCCCAGGGCGCCGGTCTTGTCGGTGACGCCGCCGGTGGTCACCAGGAACTTGAGCAGGCCGGCACCGGCGATCGCGCCCAGCACCTGCACACCCATGTAGGCCAGGCCCTCAACGAGGGGCATCTTGCGCCCCACCATCATCGCGATGGTGACAGCCGGGTTGATGTGGCAGCCGGAGATGTGGCCGATCGCGTACACCGCCATGACCAGCACGAAGCCGAAGGTGAGGGCGACACCGACGACCCCGGCGGCGGGGATGACGAATTGGCTGGTGTCGTCGCGGGTGGCTGCGATCCCGGCGACGGCCGAGCCGACGGCGACGAAGACAAGGAAGAAGGTGCCGAGGAACTCGGCGAGCAGTTTACGGGGCATGAGAAAACCGTAGAAAGGCGGCGCACGCCCAGCGGGCGGGGGTTCCTGGGCCTGTAGCGATGATCACAACTCTTGCGGCGCGTCGGTACGGTGGCTGGTCGATTTGGCACGATGACCCACCCGGCGTCTGACGAGACACCCGTCATCCGCCAGATCGGCGCGGTCGCGACGCGGCGTCCGCTGGTGTTCGAGCCGGCCTTCCCTTCCGGCGGCTCAGTCCGGCCTCGGCCGCCGGAAGGGGTTGTGAAAGCAAACCCCGGGAACGCGCGCAAGCCCGCCGACGTGCTTCGCCGCACGACGGGCACCCGTTGTCGGCTTAAGCGCGCGGCTGTTGGACGTGGGCGCCCGGCAAATACGGGGTATCCCTGGACTGTCAACCGCGCGGTGGACTCGTCGCCTCGCGGGAAAGGAACTGATGAACAGTCAGGCGGCAGGATTCACCGACAACGTCGAGCCGGTGCTGCAGATGGCGTTGGGGCTGGAGGTCTGCAACACCATCTCGCTGACCCAACAGTTGCGTCCCGTGAGGTGGTGTCGTTCGGCGTCTTGATCGTCGTGGATTCCACGATGGCCATGGTTCTCCTCTGCCCTGCTTGAGTTGTTGGATGTGCTCAAGGCCATGGATGCCGATGAGCGGGTCCGGGTGTCGGGCATCAGCGCGTTTCACAGGCACGCGGCGGCGTGCCGGCGGCGGAGCGTCTCTTCGCGTCGAGCCGCACCAGCCAACGGCGCGACGTCAGGGGCCGGGTGTGGTGCGACGTCAGGGGCCGGGTAGGGGTGGGTCGGGTTGGTCGGTGTGGGTGAGGCCGGAGGGGAAGGTCCAGGTCCAGGACAGGGTGGTGCCTTGGTCGGTGGTGGGGTCGGTGTCTGGGCCTGGGTCTGGGCTTGGGTCCGGGCCTGGGTTTGGGCCGTTGTGGTTGGTCAGGTGGTAGCCGTGGTGGGTTTTGAGGTTGTGGTGGCCGCGGCATAGGGGTCCGAGGTTTTGCTCCACGGTGCCTGGCTCGCCCGGGTAGGGGATGGTGTGGTCGAGGTCGCAGTTGAGGGCTTGGCGGGCGCATCCGGGCATGCGGCAGTGGGGTTCGCGGGCGCGGATGAGGCGGGCGAGGGCGGCGCTGGGGGTGTAGGTGCGGGATCCGGTGGTGGTGACGTGGCCGGTGGTGGGGTCGGTGATCCACAGGCGCCAGGTGCCGTCGGCGGCGAGGTCGCGGGCGATGTTGGCGGGGATGGGGCCGAGGCCGGGGACGTGTGCGGGGTCGTTGGTCAGGGCCAGGAGGGTGGCCAGGGTGACGATGACGCTGATGTCGGGTCGAGCGGTGATCGGGATCGACCCGGTCCCGGTGTCGGCGGGAGTTTCGGTGGGGCTGCCGGTGGGGGTGCCGGTGGCGGGGCTGGGGCCGGTGGGGGTGTCGGGTTGGTGGGCGTCACAGTCCGGGTCGGGGGCGTCACAGTCCGGGTTGGGGTTGGGGGCGTTGCTGTCGGGGTTGGGGGCGTTGCTGTCGGGGTTGGGGTTGGTGGTGTCGTGGTGGTCGGTGTGTCCGAGTAGGAGGGCGGTGATCAGGTCGGCGCGGCGTTGGTCGGCGGTGCGGTTGTCGTCGGGGTCGTCGGCTTTGGCTGCGGCTGCGGCGGCGGTGAGACGGTTGTAGATGCGGTGGGCGTCGACGTCGGCCAGGTGGGCGTTGAGCCAGGCCATGCCGTCGGTGTCTGGGGTGAGGGTGACCCGGCGGCCTTTGCGGGCGTGGGCGCGGGCCTGGCCAGCCGCGTCAGAGGCGAGGCGGTGTATGGCGTCTCTGACTGCCTTGCGGGCTTCCGAGGGGGTCCAGGGTCGGCGGTCGCGTCGACGCCGGTTGTGGGCGGTGGTGACGATGTGGTTGATCACTTGGGTGCGGGCGTGGTCGGGCAGGTTAGCGGTTTGGCGCAGGATCGCGCGTCTGGAGGCGGAGAATAGGGTGCCGTCAGCGGCGGCCGCGGCCAGCGCCGGTTGGGCATGAAGGTCGCGTGAGGTGTGCAGCGGGCCGTAGGTCGAGTCGGGGCTGATGCGTAGTGCTGCGGCGAGTTCGACGCGGGCGGGGTCGGTGATCCGGGCACGGGCGAATCCGGGGGTGACTTCGACGGGTTCGGGCCCGCAGATGTCGACCATTGCCCCCGCGGCGTGGACTTCGGCCCAGCCGATCACGGCCTGCCAGCCGGCGGCCACCACGAGTTGGCAGGCGCACGGATGCCCGGGGGTGCTCCCCGGTGCTGGGGTGGGGTCGGTGGCTTCCACGGCGGGGTCGGGGTGGCCGTGGTAGGCCGGGCATACCGGTTGGCGTCCGATCGCGGTCAGGGCGGCGACCAGTTCCGGGCCTGGTGCGAGGGTCATCAGTGCTCGTACATCGGCGCGTATCGGCGCGGACCACCATTGCCGGCGTACCCAGGCGGCCAACTCTGCCGGTGCCGGACCGGGATTCGGATCGATCCAGGCCGGATCGGCATCCGATGCCGACACAGATTCCGACCCTGACACAGGTGCCGGTGACGGTGACGGTGACGGTGACGGGATCGGGCCGGTGGCGGTGGTGGTGGGTACCGCATCCGATACCCGGCAGGCCGCCAGGGCTTCGAGCAACTCACCCGGGGTCACCTCCGCCAGGCTGTCCAACCGGGGGGCGTCCAGGTCGTGGTCCCACCAGTCCCCGTCGGCCTCGGCCGCGGACATCCAGGCAGCCTTCAGCGCCGCGGTGGCATCCACCGCGGGGAACTCAACCACTGCCGACCAGGTCATGGGTCCATCACACAACAGGGGTCCGACACAATCGCACCAGCAGCATTCCCGCAGATCAGAAGCTAATTCGCCACTGGCGCGTGGAGCGTCCTGGGGCTCGCCGCCTCACGTGGCCGCCTACCGCGGCCCTGAACCCCAACTGGCTCCGTCCCCACCGCCGTAAGGTGCTACGTGGCCATCGCTGCGGTTGATGCGACACCACAGGTGCGACGACGGCTACTACCACCGCCGAATGAAAGAGGGCTGAACGTGACGAGCGAACAGAAGGACCCCGAAGGTGCAGGCGAGGAGTCGCCGGTTGCAGAGCCGATGACCGATGAGGAACTCGAGCACACCAGCGGCGGCCACGGCGGCAACCACGGAGTCATCATCGTGGCGAACCTCTCGGGGCAGCACCTCAAGGTCGGGGGAAGGGCCCTGCACCCACCCAGCTGAGTCTGCTCGACGCTGTTGGCGTTGGGGGCATGATCGCCCTTGCCGGTCCGATTTTCCACGTTGCGGAGGTCGGATGCGATCCGCGTGCGCGTGGCCGATGTGCGCACCAATGCGACATGCGGCGACGTGGAATCCACGATGGCAACGTTGTGCACGCCTTGGACTTCGCCACCTCACAGGGACGGCGTAGCCTGACCCCCATGGCCGACAAGAAGACCGACGCCGCACTGCGTGAGTGGCGCAAACGCGAGGAGAAGTACGCGGATGCCTTGGCTGAGGTCATCGACGGCGCCGAGTCGACGCAGGTGACCAAGAAGGTCGCGATCCGCATCAGCAGCCTTCGGGCTTCGGCCAACGACGCCATGGACACCTTCCTCAAACGCAGCTTGCGATAGCCCGGCCGAGGTCGCGGCTGAGCGCCCAAACAGCCGTGCGAAGGGGAAAGCCCTGGGCCAGACCGGTCTGACATGTGGTTTGCTGGGGGTGGGCGACGGGCGTGTTGGAGGTCAGAGGTGAGTCAAGGTCCGCTGATGGTCAGCGGGATCGGGGATGGGGGAGAGCCGGCGCGGCTGCAATCGGAGGTGGCCCGTCTCGATGCGCGCCTTCGGGCGACAGTTGATTCGCTGGCCGATCCCTACCTCGTGTTGCGCCCGCATGCCGACGACGCCGACGGTCGCGCTGACGTCGTCGTCGTCGACGCCAATCCCGCCGCCTGCCATTGGTTGGCAGTCGAGCGCGACGAACTGATGGGC
>JAUPKO010000361.1 GCA_030837395.1 Actinomycetota bacterium
CGACGTCATCGCCGACACCCTCACCGACCGCTCCACCAACCCCCTCCTGCGCTCCTACCTATGGGCCTACCCCGCCGGAATCGACTGGTTCACCACCCTCGCCGACACCAACGACCCCACCACCACCCACACCATCCTCACCACCATCTACCAACACCCCCACACCCCCACCGACCTCCACCACCTCTGGCCCACCGGCCCCACCATCGGCGGAACCACCCCCTGACCCCCGGGGCTCCCTCACCAACGCACCAGCTCGCGACGCACACCCCGGGACCCCGGACCACGTACACCCTCCGGTCCCAGGTCGAGAAGCTACCGACCGCTGACGCGGCCGGAACCGGAAGCGTGCCCACCTCCCCGGAAACCTCCTCACGTCCCGACTCACGAGGACCCTCACCCCGGGCGAAACGCGACTGTCTCCGGCTGGCATCCGTAGAAACCCCCACGCCATGCCCTCACGCACCGATGCCCCGTCCGCCCGGACGCTCACGCCGCCCCACTCACCGCCCAGCCCCGACCACCAACGCGACGCGCCACGTTGACGAATTCCCCTGTACTGAATCAAGGCGGCCCGCTCCGCGGCCCGCAGCGCGCCCGGAACCCGGCGCTACCGCGCCGGTCCGGCGCGCGCCCGAGGCCGGCACCAGCCAGGCCCGGAGTCGGACGGAGCTGGGGATCAGAGGCGAGAGCGAGACCGCGAGGCGTACGACAGCACTGATGGAGGATTGCGCAGAAGTCAGCTGGTTTGCCAATCTATATCGCATCTTAATGACACGCAGTGGGGCGACGGCCAGCGTCACATGCTTTGCGGTGAGTCACGGGGACACGGCGGAAAGTAGTAGCCTGTGGCGCCACACACGCCACACACGCCACACACGCCACACACGCCAGATCGCCAGTCAGAGCCCCGAGCGCCGGGGCTTGGTCGAGTATTCCGTGGAGATTCCCGTGAACGAGGCAGTGCAAGATGAAACCGTAGCTCCACCCCCAAGGGAAGACCATTCTGGGGGTGGCCCTCTTGTGTTTATCAGCCATGATTCACGTGACGCCTCTCTTGCCGAGGCATTCAGCAAATTGCTATCTAGCGTAAGTGCGGGAATGCTCAAATCATTTAGATCGTCAGACAAAAAGGGCACTCAGGGTATTGAGTATGGCATCGAATGGTATCCCGAGTTGATGAACAGGATTCAGGATTCGCGAGATGTTGTGTGCCTCCTGACAAAGACTAGCATGGATCGCCCTTGGATTCTCTATGAAGCTGGTGTAGCCAAAGGGAAGCTAAACACCACCGTCCATGGGCTCGCCTTGGGTATTCCGCTCATGAAGGCTAGCATTGGACCTTTTGCTCAGTTTCAAAATTGTGATGGAAGCATCGAGGGGATCACAAGCTTGGTCGTTCAGCTCATCAAACGCTTGCCGGATGCAGATCCGGATCAAGATGCAGTGAAGTCGCAAGTTGAGGTATTCAAGGCACGCGTCGACGAAGTCATCTCGCTTCCGCATGAATCCCACGGAGAAGGCGAAATTGGCGATGAGTCGACTTCGAAGCTGTTCGAGGAAATCAAAGTAATGTTTCAGGATCTTCCTTCGAGGCTGGAGAATATTACCCTTCAGTCGAGTCACGAACCTCGTCTCAGGGGGATGCGAATGCATCCCGAGATGCTCGACGAAGTAATCCATACGCTATCGCGAGGTAAGTCTGAAGCAGGAATTGCTGCACTAATTTACGGATCACTCTTCCGTGAAGAGCTTCCATGGCTGTACGAGATGGCCGTGGAAGCATACCGTGCATCCCTGTCCGAGAATCCATCGGCGGCGCGGAGAGCCTTCGAGACGTTTAGCCGCGCGGTTCAGTTCACCCTCATGGGACCATTCGGACGAGAACTCCGAATAAGCAAGGAATCACACATGATACTGCGTCACATGCCCAAGTTCCTGGATCGATACGATCGTGACCCAGGCATCACTATGGCTGAGGCATAGAGCGGCCGGCGCGCCCAAGCTCACCTGCAGCCTGCGTGTAAAAAGATGCGGCCGACCGGGGTCCGAGTGATAGTCGCGGACACGCAGCCGGTCAAGTCCGGGGCCCTGGAGAGGGCTGCCCTCATGGGTTTCGCAGGCAACCCCAAGGTCCCAGCAGGACGGATCGCCCCTGTGCATGCCATGCTCATCCGACCAGCGGGCGAGGGATCAATTGTCTGGTAAGAACGCACGTAGGTTGGTACAAGCCCGGCGCCCCCTTCGCAGCGAGGTTCCTGCTAGAGAACCTGGAAATGCTGTCCCTTGGAGAAACGACCTTTCACAATCGAAGTGGCCAGGTATGCATATCGTTGCTCAAAGAGTCGACCAACTCCAGAGACCTCATCACGAGCCATTATTCGAACTCTGAGGTAGCGGCCATCATCGGGAGTGAGCAGATTTCCGGGATTCGCATGAATTCGAATCCGATAGCAATTGTCGTCAGATCCTGACCGCCACCGCTTGCCGGGCAACATCAACGGGAGTCTGCCGACAGGAATTGCGCGAGTCATATTGACGGAGCCATTGGCGGCAGATTGCGCCCTAATGAGAACTATCTCAATGGAGATATCCACGGCGGCTCTCCGCGAGCGGTTGATCAATTTTAGTCGCCACTGCGGAGAATCATTGATGCTTTCTTCGGCAATGAATGGTGAGATCTCAATTCGCGGACGAACGCGCCGGAGCATAAGCAACCAGATCAGTGATGCAATGGTGCTCGACAGGGCTCCGAAGATCAGGACGGCTCCAACGGACGATGTATCCAACGGTACTACTCCTCCTCCTCTCCCTCTTCGTCGTGGCCGCCATTGCCACATTCCTCTTCGCCATCGTCCTCCAATGGGTGCCATGGCATCTTTCGCCCCGGCCGCCCAGGAGATATCGGGGGCATGTCGTCCCCCTCTTCCTCCTCAGCTCTAGGTGGGAACAGGTATGAGAGCAAGATCGCCATCTGTAGCCGCCCCGCGCATTCGAACGTTGAAAGGTGGCACCATGGTAGTGGAACATGACGGTCAGTCGGGCCTCGTGAGGTCGTGTGAAAGGTGTATGCGACACCTTCGGGTGACCGACGGCTCCCCAAGGCGTACGTGGACATCTTGATCGCCGCGGACGAGGACTGCGAGCCGTGGTGGTGGCGCGGCGTGTTCGACCAGCCGCTCCCGCCGGGTCGGGCCAGTCACCGGACGCCCCGCGTCCCGCGCCGCGACGTACGACCGGGCCGTCTTCGGATCCACTCCCGCCAACCGGGCCGCCGAGTGCGCGCACCCGGTCCGGTCGAACGCTTCCAAGATCTCCATGATCTCCCTGTCAGACTTCTTCACGGTCCCTCCGGACGGTCGACTCGCACGAGGTGGTCAGAGACCTCGAAGCCAACCGATGGAGGGATCACTTGTACGGCAACGACACGACCCACGCAGGGCCACAGACAAGGAGATCAGCTGTCCGCGGAGAGGGAGGTCTCGTGTCCGCCTGCAGGGAGGTTGTCATGTCCGCTCTCACGGCCGCCCAGCGTGGTCGGTCTACCGTGCACTTCGCGTGCACTACACAGGGGCCGCCACCAGCTACCAGCGGAACGCCACGGGCACTCGAACCCGCAGGTCAGCTGCGCCATCAGCACATCTTGATCGTCTTCCCAAGCTGACAGTGCGGGTTCGATTCCCGTCACCCGCTCCAACAGCTCGGGCCCGGGTCAGGGACATGATCCCCAGCCCGGGCTCAATGTGTTTTGGATCTTCAGTGAGGGTCTCGGGCCATTAGCGGGCCATTGGAACTACATCTCCACGGCCACCCCATCAAAGAGGGCAGCAGGCTCGGCGTCAGGCCAACGGAAGAAGATCGAGACCGTAGTCGACGAAGTCCAGGTAGTCCTTGGTGTTCAACGTGGCCAGCGGCAGACCTTCAGCAACGCAGCAGGCGGCATTCCACATGTCATTGATCGGCCGAGGACGTCCCGCACGCCGAGTCTGCGCGGACAGAGTGCCCCACGTCCGCGCAATGCC
>JAUPKO010000362.1 GCA_030837395.1 Actinomycetota bacterium
ATTCCGCGAGAACCGGAAGCGGTGATCCCGGCGCTGATCATCCCCGTGTTCTTCTTCGTGGTGAATGTGGGCTCGCTGTCCAACGTGGCGACAGCCGCCGGCGTCACGGACTTCAAGGCCTTTCAGTTGCCGGTGGCGATCATTTTTGCCGTGACCGGTATCTCGCGAGCCAGCGCGCTGGTCAGTGACATCAACGACGGCTACTTCGACCGCCTCCTGCTCACCCCGATGAGTCGACCGGCGCTGCTCCTTGGGTTGATGGTGGCTGACTTCACGCTGGTGATCGCCCTGTCGATCCCAGTGCTCATCCTGGGTGCGTTGGTCGGGGTGAGCTTCTCGACGGGGTTGGGGGGTGTGCTGATCTTCCTGCTGCTGGCAGGGCTCTGGGGGCTGGCTTTCACCGGCTTCCCGTACGCGATCGCCCTCAAGACCGGCAACCCGGCGGCGGTGAACTCGAGTTTCCTTCTCTTCTTCCCGTTCGCCTTCCTCACGACGGCCTTCCTGCCGCAGGAGGCTCTCACCGGTTGGTTGTCCACAGTCGCGACCTACAACCCGGTGACCTACGTCCTGGCCGCCTTGCGGTCTCTGCTCACCGGCGGCTGGCAGTTCACGCCCCTGCTGCAGGGGCTTGCGGCCATTCTGGCGGTGGCCGCAGTCAGTCATACCCTGGCCTTCATGGCCCTGCGCGGCCGCGTCTCACGCGGCTGAGGTCGCAGTGGTGGGGCGGAAGGCCGTGGCCGGCCGGATGCTGCGATATTCCTCATCGGCCAGGGATGTGGGTCACAGCGCGTGACACTAGGCGCAGCGCGGCAGGTCACCTAAACTCCTGACTATGTCTGAAATTCGAGTAGAACCTGCCGACAAGTCCTGGACGACCACCAAGGTGGTCGCCGTCATCGTCGCGATCCTCACCGCGGGCTACATGCTGCCGTGGGCGATCGCCGCCGTCCGCGACGTGCCGCACTGGTCCGTGTTCTGGGTGAACCTGCTCCTGGGCTGGACCATCGTCGGTTGGATCGTCGCCCTGGTGATGTCGCTCAAGGCTCAGCGCCAGGTCATCGTCGGCTAAGACGAGGATTGGGCCAGTCGGCCCGGTTCAGGGTCGTGTTCACGCCGCCCTAGGTATGGTGGGCGGTGGTCGAACAGAGAGGCATGCCCATGGCTGCCAGTAATGATGACGCCCATCGGGCGACGACGCGCCAGCGCGTGTTGGCGGTCATAGCCCTGGTCGCGGCGGGTTTGCTCGCGGTGCTGCTGGTGGTGTTCTTGGCCAGCAACCTTCTGTGGCTCCTGATCGGGATTGCCGGGCTGGCTCTTGTCGGTGGTGGCGGCTGGTGGCTCATCACCGAACAGATGCCCAGGCGAGCTATGGGCATCGTCGGGCTGGTTGCCGGCGTCGCGCTGGTGGTTGTGGCCCTGCTCAAGGCGGTGTCCGAAAGTGAATCGCCACTGCTGCGCATCGAGGTGGTACTGCTGCTCATGCTCATCACGGTCGGCACCGCTCGAGGCGCGCTGGTCCGGGATCTGCACGCGTCCGACCTGCTCAGCGCCGCGAAGCAATTCACTCCACGTCAGCCGGTCCTCATCTGCAATCCGTGGTCCGGTGGCGGCAAGGTGGCCAAATTCGATCTGGCGGCGAAGGCCTCCGCGCTCGGGGTCGAGGTAATCATGCTCGACAAGGGGCTGGACCTCGAGGAACTCGCACGTGATGCCGTCGCACGCGGAGCGGACTGCCTGGGTATGGCGGGTGGCGACGGATCGCAGGCGCTCGTCGCCTCGATCGCGATCGAGCACGACCTGCCGTTCGTGTTGATCTCCGCGGGCACCCGCAATCACTTCGCGCAGGACCTCGGCTACGACAAGGAGGACCCGGCTGCGGGGCTGATCGCCTTCACCGAGGGGGTCGAGCGACGGATCGACTACGCCACGGTGGGGGACCGCCTGTTTGTGAACAACGTCTCACTCGGGGTGTACGCCACGATCGTCCAACAGGATGAATACCGCGACGCGAAGGTCGAAACGTCCAAACAACTCTTGCCGGAGATGCTCGGACGCACTGCCGAGCCGTTCGACTTGCAGTTCACCACCGATGACGGCACCCAGGTTGACGGTGCCTTCCTGATCTTGGTCTCGAACAACCCCTACGTTCTCAAGCCGGCGCTGGACGCCTCCACCCGTAGGGTGTTGGACTCCGGCCAGCTGGGCGTGTTCGCCATCAACACTGCGACGGGCGCGGAAGCTGCGGCGCTGCTGGCTCGCACGACGTTCGGCCTGGGGCGCAACGACCCCCACGCGATCGAATTCATCACCCCCACCTTCGAGGTGCACTCCAGGTCGGGTTCGGCCTTCGCCGGCGTCGACGGCGAGGCGTTGGAGCTTCCCACACCGCTGGTCTTCCGCAGCCACCCCAGGGGCCAGCGGCTGCTGGTGCCGCCGGGCAACCTGGAGGTCGCTGAGAAGCGTCGGGCCCGCGGGTTCAACCCATCAGACCTGTGGGCGGTAGCGCGGGGCAAACTGCCGCACCGGCTGCGACCCGATGGTGCCCAGCGAGCCGAGCGGGCGATGTGAACGTGACGGCCGCCCCCGCTTCGACTGCGCCCCTTCCGCCGCCTGACAGGGGGCCGATCGCCCAAGCCCTGCAGGACGCCGATCAACGCGTCTACACGGCGTTGGCGTCACCACTCGGCGCCGGCACCGACCGCTGGGTGGGGCGCTTCACGACGCTGGCCGATCACTCCAAGATCTCTATGCTGACCGCCGCCGGACTTGCGGTGTTCGGAGGCGTGCGGGGTCGGCGGGCGGCGGTGACGGGCATGGTGGCGGTGGCCGCGACATCAGCCACGGCGAACGCGGTGGTCAAGCCCATCGCGCACCGTCGTCGGCCGCTGCGCCACCCGAAACACCCGTCCGGGCAACCGGGCCAATCGCATCACGTGACGATGCCGACGTCGAGGTCGTTCCCGTCCGGTCACACAGCCGCCGCGTGTGCCTTCGCCGTGGCCGCCGGGTCGGTGTGGCCAGCGGTGGGAGTCGCGTCCGGGGCGGTGGCCGTGGCAGTCGGATACTCGCGGGTGCATGTCGGGGTGCACTACCCCGGGGACGTCGCTGCGGGTGCCCTGCTGGGGGCCGGTATCGGTGCGGTCGCCGGTCACTACCTGCCGCCGCGACTGCCGCTTCGCTGACTCCGTCCGCAGCCGTCGTTGGCGGGCGACTTCCGGCTAGGCTCGGGCCGTTCGCCGGCGACCCTTGGGTGAGATGAAGGTGGTACATCGTGGCTGATTCGGTCGAGTTGACACAGGCAGTGCTGGTGGACGCCTTCAGCCGGGTGGTGCAGGCCCTGCCCGGTGCCCTCGAGGGGTTGGCGCCGCAGGAGGTGCTTTGGCGGCCGGACGACCGATCCAATTCGATCGGTTGGCTGGTGTGGCACCTCACGCGGGTGCAAGACGACCACATGGCCGGGGTGGGTGGCGTGCCGCAGGTGTGGTCGGCCGAAGGTTGGGCCGAACGCTTCGCGTTGCCCTACCCGCGGTCGAGTATCGGGTACGGCCAGACCTCCGACGACGTGGGCGCCTTCGCCGTGAGCGACCCCGAACTTCTCCTCGGCTACCATCGCGCCACCCACGCCATGACCCTCGCAGTGCTGGGTGCGATGACAGCAGCCGACTACGCCCGGGTGGTGGACGAACGCTGGGACCCGCCGGTGACCGCCGCGGTACGCGTGGTGTCGGTGGTCAACGACACCACCGCCCACGTGGGTCAGGTCGAATACCTACGCGGTTTGGTGCAGCGGAACGGGCCGTCGGCGTCCCTACGGCCATAGCCTCCGCGTTGGCTTGACCCCCGCGCCTTCCCTCGCTGCCGCGCCCCGGGGGTGTGGCCCACCTCTCAGCAATTGACGTCAATCGCAATCGCGAGGTGAGGCCGGAGCGTACATTGGATCCGCTATGCGCGCCTAGCGGAGGGAAGCAGCGGCGTTGAGTTGGACCACCACGCAGGACAGGCCCGCAGCCGACGAGGGTGCGCGGACTTCGCCTACCAGGTTTCGGGGGGACATCCAGGGTCTGCGGGCGGTAGCCGTGCTGCTGGTGATCTTCAACCACCTGCTTGGCTGGCCCACCGGGGGCTTCATCGGTGTCGATGTGTTCTTCGTGGTGTCCGGCTTCCTGATCACCGGGCTGCTGTTGCGCGAGAAGGAATCCACCGGCACGTTCTCGTTCCGGGAGTTCTATGCCAGACGGATGCGGCGGATCTTTCCGATGGCCACGCTCGTGCTGGTCGTCACTGTGGCTGCGTCGTACGTGCTCTACTTCGCCGATCAGGCCGACCAGACGCTGCTCGATGCGCTGTGGGCGTTCGTATTCCTGGAGAATTGGCATCTGGCGGCCGTCGGCACCGACTACTTCCACCTTGCCGATGGCGCCTCGCCCGTGCAGCAGTACTGGTCGCTGTCGGTGGAGGAGCAGTTCTACCTACTCTGGCCCGCGGTGCTGTGGGGCCTGTGGGCTGCCGGTCGTCGGTGGCTGCCGGAGACGTGGCATCGGTTCAAGGGCCTGCGACGTGGTCCGGCGATCGCCTTGGCCGTCCTGTGCCTGGCCTCGTTCGGGTGGGCGGTTCAGCAGACTGCCGACCATCCCACCCAGGCGTACTTCTCAACCTTCACCCGTGCCTGGGAACTGGGCCTGGGGGCCCTGCTCGCGGTGGTGGCGCCGCTCCTGGTCCAGCTGCCGGCTCGGATGCGGGCACCGATGGCCTACGGGGGACTCGCGGCGATCGGCCTGAGCGCACTGCTGCTGACCCAGTCGTGGGCCTTCCCCGGCCCGTGGGCCGCGCTGCCCGTGCTCGGCACGGTGGCCGTGATCGCGTCCGGCACAGGTGGCGCCCAGCCGAAGGTTGGTCTGCTGCACAGTGCGGGGGCGCAACTTGTCGGCCGACTGTCGTATTCGCTCTACCTGTGGCACTTCCCGGTGATCGCCTTCTTGTTCGTGGTGGTGGCGCCCGGCCCAATGACCTACGCGCTCGCTCTGGCCATCACTTTGGCGCTATCGGTGGCTTCCTTCTACCGCATCGAGGAGCCGATCCGGCGGTCAGATTGGTTGTCTCGTAGGCCCGCCACGGACGTGGCTGAGGAGGGGACGGAGAAGTCGGCATCGAGCGCGCCGGCGCAGTCGTGGCGTCGGCGGGCGCTGAATCTGGCCACGATCGGGGTGTTGGGTGCCGCACTTGTGCTCACAGCCCAGCACAACCTCAGCGCACGGGTGAGCCCAGCCGCCGCAGCCACTGAAGCGTCGACGCGGGTCGACCTGGGGACGCCGGTGTCCGGCGCCGCCGACGGTGCAGGCGGATTCCACGTGACGTTCCCGGACGCCCAGGGGATCCTCACGGCCCATCTGCAGGCCGCAACAGTGGCCACGTCGTGGCCCGAATTGCAGTTGCCCGAGGAGTGGGACGATTGGTCGCTGCCGGTCAACGCGGGCAACTGCTCCACAGGTTTGGTTGAGGCCAGGTATTGCGTGTTCGAGACCCCCGGGGCCACCAAGACGGCCGTGCTGTTCGGCGACTCGCATGTCGCGGCATGGTTCCCCGCCCTGCGGCCCGGGCTCGAGGAGGCCGGCTACCGAATCGAGGTCTACTACCTCGTCGGGTGCCCAGTGGCCGATGTGCCGATCCACCACCACACAGTCGATGCCCCGGAGAACTCCGAATGCGCTGACTTCCGGGCCGACGCCATCGCGCGGGTGGCCGCAGCCCAGCCGGACCTGACAGTGGTCTCGAGTTTCTGGAAGCAGGTGGACCTGAGCATGAGCGGTGCCACCGGTGCCGCGGCCGAGCAAGAGTGGCACGACGGCATGGTCGATGTGCTCCGTGCGGTGGCACCCAACACCCGCGACCTGCTCGTCCTGGACAGCCCGCCGGGAGCGCAGTCGTTGAAGAAGTGCCGGACGGCGGTCTCGGCACCGCAGGACTGCCAGCGGCAGGTTCAGGAATTGGGCGCGGCGATGTCGCGAGTCAACTCGCGCGCGGTTGCGGTGGTGCATGCCACGTTGCCGCACGTGCGTCACCGACCGGTGGAGGAATGGTTCTGCGCTGCCGGTGTGTGCCCGGCGTTCATGGCAGACATCCCGATCTACACCGACGGAATCCACATCGCGCCGGCGTATGGCGCGTCGCTGGCACCCCTGGTCAAGGGTGCCCTCAAGGGTTGAGTGCGTCGCGGATGGTCATCGTGACCCTCAGCCGCCGCCGATCTTGAGGGCGCACTCCCAGGGCCGCCAACCGGCCTTGAGGTAGTAGGTCCAGGCCACGTAGTCCTGCTGCGCGGGCGTCGCCTGATGCGGATACTCCGCGAATTGGCCGCCGCCGTTGTAGTGCCACGAGGGGTAGTCGAACTGCCAGGCCCCGTAGTAGCCGTTCCCGGTGTTGATCGAGTAGTTGCCGCTGGACTCGCACATCCGGATTGCCTGGGCGTAGGGGGTGGCCGCCCACGTTGCCGCATCCGACGACGGCACATCGGCGCCGAGCGTGGAGCTGGCAGGGGCCGGTGTCGCGGCCGGTGGTGCCGATGGCGTCGCCGACTGACCAGCGGCCACTGCCTGCGCCTGCCACTGGCCCACCACCGCTGCGGCCAGGTTGGCCTGGGCGGCCGCATTCGCCTGGGCGGTTTCGGCGGCGGCGTTGGCCTCGGCGGCAGCCTGAGCTGCAGCTGCTTCGGCCGCGGCGGCCTGGGATTGCCACTGGCCGACGACGGCGGCGGCAACCGCAGCGCGAGCCGCCTCCGCCTCGGCCTGGGCCCGTGCTTCGGCTTCGGCGCGAGCACGAGCCTCCGCCTCGGCCTGGGCGCGGGCCTGTTCGGCCGCGATTCGGGCGGCCTCGCGAGCTGCTGCGATGGCTTCGGCCACTCGCTTGCGTTCGGCTTCCTCCAGCTGCGCCAACTCGACTCGTGCCTGGTCCAGAGCCTGAGTGGCGGAGTCCCGCTCGACGTCGAGTTGGTCGGCCACCACCGCCAACTCGTCGCGCTCGTTGGCGACGGCCTGCTCAGCCTGGCGGACCGACTCCTCAGCGTCGTGTGTGCGACGGACAGCCACGTTCTGCGCCGAACCCGCTGCGCTGGCGCGGTCGAGGCTGTCGAGGAACTCCTCCTCGTTGTCCATGGCGAAGCCGACGGCGGCGTCGTCGACGCCGCCGTTGACGTAAATTTGGCGCGCGATGCGGGCCATCGTCTGCTGCTCGCGCTGCAAACCGGCGCGGGCCTGGGCCAGGTCAGCGGACAGACCGTCCAGGCGGGCTTGGGCGTCGGCCAGTTCGGCCCGTTTGGCCACGGCGCGGTCGGATGCGTCCGCGCTCTGCTGCTCGAGTTCGGCCACACGTGCCTGGACTGCGGCGATGTCACCTTGGTCCGCCGCGGCCGGTCCGGCCACTGAGAACGCCGCGCCACAGGCGAGGCCGACCGCTGTGAGGCTGCGGCCGGCGCGGACGTGGGTCTGTCTCGACATGTTCCACATAGTGCGTGGACGATAGTCGGATTTCGGCTGGAGTTGTGCTAGGCGCGCCCGAGGAGTCGGTTGCACGTGCATAGCGTGAGGCGATCGTGGTCGCGGAGACCTTTACTCAAGAATGGGCGTCGTTGTGACTTAGGTCACGTGGCACGCGGAGGTGAGGGTGCCGCGGGCCGGTAACTTCGTACTCGTCACTGACCGAGCGGCCCAGCGTCGCCAGTGACCTGCCGAGTCGCCAGGCGGTTCGCGTTCCCGATGAACGCATGCTGCCGGCGTACCGGGTGCCGGCGACTCCGAGTCGGACACTTTCGGGAGTACGCCGCCGTGAGCGGTGCCCCTCGGGAGGCAGCCCACCACTGGAGAATCCATGCGCAAATCTACTTTCGTCCTGCCCGTGGCCGCGATGGCCGCCGGGGCGACCCTGTTCACCGCGATCCCTGCCGCGGCCGACGACCAAGTGCCGGCCGAGTCAGTAAGCCCGGCCGCGAGTGCGTCGCCACTGGCCACCGACACCCCGAGCCCCGCCCTGGCGGCGCCCAGCATCGAGGCGCCGGTTCCTGCAGAAAGCAGCAGCCCTGCCCCGGTGCAGGCACCGACCGAGCAGCCGTTGGCGGCAGATGCGCCCATTGCTGCCCCGCCGGTCGCCGAGGCCCCGGTCGTTGAGGCGCCGGTAGTTTCCGCGCCGGTTGTCGATGCGCCGGTTGTCGATGCGCCGGTCGTCGTGGCGCCGGTCGTTGAGGCACCGGTCGACTAGGCGCCAGTGGCTCAGGCCCCTGACGGTGAGGCGCCGGGCGGGGAGGCGCCGGGCGTTGAGGCGCCGGTCGTTGAGGCGCCCGTGGTGGCCGCTCCGGTCGTTGAGGCGCCCGTGGCTCAGGCCCCGGTGGCTCAGGCGCCTGCCGCCCCCGCGGCCGCGGCCGCAGCCGTCACCACGGCGGCAACTGCAGTCCAAGTGCAGGCCACTTACGCCGAGGCCATCCGTGCCGCGGTCGCCGCCAAGTGGCGCTACGAGGCGGCGATCCGTGCCGCGGTCGCAGCCAAGATGCGCTACATCGCGGCGATCCAGGCCAACATGCGCTACATCGCCGCGATCCAGGCCAACATGCGGGCCCGTGCCGCTGCCTCCAACCAGTTCTCGGCCTCCGAATCTTGGGCGAGTTCCTGGCAGGCCCAGAGCGTGATCCAGTGCGAGTCCGGCGGCAACTACGGCATCAACACCGGTAACGGCTACTACGGTGCCTGGCAGTTCGACTACGGCACCTGGCTGTCCAACGGTGGCGGCCAATTCGCCCCCTACGCGCACTTGGCCACTCCTGCCCAGCAGAACTACGTGGCGTACCAGACGTGGCTCGCTCGCGGCTGGCAGCCCTGGGCCTGCGCCTGATCACACGCTGACGGACTAGAGGGCCCCGCAGTCCAGGAAGGCCCCGCAGTCAGGAATGCCCCGCAGCCGAGGCTGGCTGCGGGGCATTCTCGCGTTATGCCGAGGTGCCAGCAACGACCCACGTGATGTGGGCCACGGGGCTATCACCACCCGTGTGACCTGGGCGACCGCCTTTACTGTTGCTTGGAGATCCGTGTAGCGGAGGTCACGTCGGGGGCGTCGGCACGCCGGTGCGGGGCGGTTACGTTTGCTGTGTTGCTTCAACAGGTACCCGAGCCGCACGACTTCGGGGACGAGCAACCTGCTGAGTCGCTGACGCGGATGACCCCCGATGGGTGTCTGGCGAAGGCGTACCGAAGGCGCCGGGACCCGACCAGGCCCGGCAGCGAGAGTTGCGTGGCGGTGCCCCGAGCGAGGATTTCGCATCGGACGGTGCGGCGCAGCCCGGAAAGCAGCCAGAAACCAGAAGGAGACGTTTCATGTCGAATCGCGTGATGCCGCTTGCGGCGATTACCACCGCTGTGGTGGGCATCGGTGCGGCCGGGATGATGACCGCCCAGGCTGTGCCGAACGCCGCCCCCAACGCGCTGCCGAACTCGGGAGTGACCGAGGTTGTCGCGGGCACCCTGAGCCCCGCCGGCTTCCAGACCTCCCTGCTGCGCGCCTACGACGAGAAGAAGGCCGCCGACCTCAACGCCATGCGTGAGGCAGTTGTGGCCAACTGGGCGGCTCAGGCCGAGGCCGCCGAGGCGGCTGCAGCCGCTGCCGCAGCCGAGGCGGAAGTTGCGGCGCAGGCGCAATCTGCGCAGGTGGCAGCGGCTGCCGTCGCGACCCCGCAGGCCAGCGCCCCGGTGGCGAGCCCGCAGGCCGCCGCCACCCCGGCCAGTGCTGCTGCGGTGGACACCTCCGGTGCTTCCGGTGACGCCTCGGCGTGGGCCAACAGCGCCAAGTCCATGTCGGTCAAGAACTGCGAGTCCGGCAACA
>JAUPKO010000363.1 GCA_030837395.1 Actinomycetota bacterium
GCGCGTCGTCGACGACGTCGTCACCACCCTGCAACCGTGGAGCGACCGGCCCGCCGTCCATACCCTGCGTGTGGCCGTCGGCCAGTAGCCCTCACGCGCTCGGAGCGCCCGCCGTCAGCCAATCCGCCACCGTCCGGATGACGAACGCCTGCCACTGCTGGCTTAGGGGATTGAGGTACTGCGGATCGTCGTGGACCGCGAAGCCGTGCTGTGATCCCTCCACCATCACCAGCCGGTGCTCGGCCGTGAAGCGTGGCAGCGCCGCCAGCGTCGACTCGATGGGCACCAACGTGTCCTTCGTGCCGTGCACCAGCAGCGTCGGGGCCTGGATCTGGGGGATGGCGCTGTCCAGGTCGAACCAGAACACCTCATGGAAGATCGCCCGCCCGTGGCGCAGGCTCGGGTTGAACGCGATGAAGTCCTGCTGGTCAAGCTCGACCGCCGCGCTCGGCGTGAGGTGGTCGTCCTGCCAGAACGGCGTGTTGTCGATGGTCCGCCGCTTGTAGTTGAACTGTGGGTTGAGCAGCACCAGCCGCTCGACCTCCGTCGGTCGCTTGGCCGCGTAGTAGGCGCAGATCCCGCCACCGAAGCTGGCCCCCAGCAGGCTGACCGACGCCGCGCCCGTCGCCTCCCGCACCTGGGCCAGGGCCACCCGGATGTCGTTGAGCACCGCCGCCAGCGTCAGCTCCTCCATCCGGCCCTCGGACTGCCCATGTCCGCGCAGGTCGAATCGCAGCGACGCCACCCCGACCTCAGCCAAGCCGTCGGCCAGCCGCGTGAAGAAGCCGCCCTCCTCGCGCGTCACCCCGCCACCGTGCACGAGGACCACGGCCCGGCCGGTCGCCTGCTCCGGCTCCACCAGCGTGGCCGCCAGTTTCAGACGGTCGAGCGTCGTGACGGTGGTTTCGTGCTGCTTCGTCATGGTCCCGATCCTGGCACGGGCTGCGGAGCCGTCCCAGAGGAGCGTTCGGCAGCCGGAATGCAAACAGTCCCGTTTCCGAGGTATGGGTGATGCTGACTCGTTACGTGAGCGGAAGGCTCTGATCGCGTCGAGGTCCGGGCCGACCGGCGTGGCCTGCGGTGGGGGGCTTTGCCGCGGGTGATCTATGCCGGAAGCACTCGGAACTGTGCGCTGAAGATGATCTGAGCGCCTAGGATGATCGCAGGGTGGTCGCACCGGTTCGTACCGTGACTGGTGTGGTCCTTCGGGGCGGCGGGGTGCCTGAGTTGATGGGGTGAAGAAGATCAACGACAGTGCGTACGTCGTCCTTCAGACGTTCGATTCTCCCCGGCCAGGGCTTCGCTTGCTCGGTCTGCACGACGACCAGGAGGTTATGGTCGCGGTCGGACCGGGGTTCGAGATCCTTGACCCTGGTGGTTGCCCCGCTGGGTTGCCGTGTCTGGCCACTGTCGTCTTCGACTCCGAGGCATCCGGGGAGGTGCTCGTTGACGACGTGACGCCCCTGGTCTTGCCTGTTGTCGCGAAGACCCGGCGTGGGGAGCCGAGGCAGTTCGAGCTGCCCGGTGGGGGATTGGTGGCCGTCGACGGGCTCGGACTGTCCTCGGAGCTCGTGCAGGACCTGCTGGATCGTGGCCGCAAGGGGACGAGCGAGGTGCCGTTCGGGCTACGGCTGGACCGTGGGAAGCCTGAGGTCGTCTGGCTGCGGCCTGGCGGTGAGCGGGGATGGCGGGACTGGCGGGATCGAGAGCGCGAGTTGAAGGCTCTCGATCGGGCTCGGGGCAGGTGGAGGGCGAGGCTTCGCGACGAACGGCGTCCGGGTGTGCGGGACAACCTGTTCATCAACCCCTACACCTTCGTGCCGCTGCCCCCAGTAGTACGGCGCAGTGCCCCGGCCGGGCATGACCGGCTTGGTGGCGGGATGGTGTCGGGGTTGTTCCGGGTCCGCTGGACGCTGGTCAGCCCCTTGATGCTGCCGTTGGACCATCCGGTGGACGGGCCGGTCGTCGTCCCTGGGTCTTCGATCAAGGGGGCGGTGCGGAGCGTCCACGAGGTCCTCGCCGATGGGTGCCTGCGGGTGCTGGATCCTGGCTGGAAGGCGGTGCACCGGCAGGCCTCGCCGGAGGGCGGGGGATCGTCCGCGGTACCTCGTGGCCTGGCCGTCGTCTGTACGGTCAACGAGTCGGGCGAGCCACTGAGCATGATCCGTTGTGAGGCTCCGGTCCGGTTGTCGTTGCGGGAGGCGGCGGAGCGTATCGGGCCTGGTCGCTCCGTCTGGTATTCCGGGATGGTCTTTGAGTGGGATGACGCCCGGTGGGTGTTGCACGTGAGCGCTTTGAAGCCGGGTTCCTTCAGGGGACAGACCCATGTCGTGGCCGCCCGGCTGACCGACAAGATCGTGGACGTCGCTCCCGGAGCGGGCCCTCTGTTCCGTGATCTGTGCGCGGGCTCGGCCGATCTGAACGGGAAGACCCGTGACCGAAGCCCGGACGAGAACCGGGATCTGCCCGATCCCTCCGGCCAGTTGCCGGGCGGCTCGGTCTGGGCCAAGGTTCGGGAACGGGACGCCCCGGAGGGATTGCGGCACCTGCTGCGGCGCCGGACGACGGGGCGGCTGGACCCAGAGGATTCGTTGTGGGTGGACGAGGGGACCGGTCGGGTGGAGTGGTTCTCTCCGGCTCAGTTGTGGCGGGAGCACGGCCGTTA
>JAUPKO010000364.1 GCA_030837395.1 Actinomycetota bacterium
ACCCACCGCGAAGGGCAAGAAGCACAAACCAGCCTGCAACGTGCTCAAGCCCCGCAACAACTGGAAGTAGAACGGCAACGTGAAGGTGATACCCGAGAGGGCGAAGAACGCCATGCTGACTGCGGTGAGGCTGACCGCATAGCCACGATTGCGGAACAGCGACACGTCGAAACTGCGGTGATCGCTGCGCGCCTCGAGCGTGAGGAACAATGCGATCACGGCGATGCCGGCGACGATCGGCACCCAGACCCCCGGCGAGCCGAACGACCGCGTCTCCGAGGCGTGGATGATGCCGTACACCAGCAGCACCAAGCCCAAGAAGGACATCACCAGGCCGGGGAAGTCGAGTTTCTGCGGTTGGGGGTTGCGGGTCTCAGGCACCACCCGGACGATCCCGACCAGCCCGATCGCGACGATGGGGATGTTGATCAGGAACACCGACCCCCAGTCATTGCCGGTGAGCCAGGACGACCACGAGGGGTTCTCCAGCAGCAACCCGCCGAGCACCGGGCCGAGCGCCACGGCAGCACCGACCGCACCCGCCCACATGCCGATTGCCCGCCCCCGCTCATGTGGGGGGAACACCACGGTGATGATCGCCAGCGTCACAGGCAGCACCGCCGCTCCGCCCACCCCCATGAGGGCGCGGAAGCCGATCAGCGCCTCCGCCGACGGCGCGAACGCGCAGGCTGCCGAGGCCAGCGCGAAAAGCGTCAAGCCAATGATCAACACCCGCTTGCGACCGTATTTGTCGCCCAAAACGCCCCAGGTGAACAGCAACGCGGCAAACACCAAGATGTAGGAATCCACCGCCCACACCAGTTGGCTCTGGGTGGCATCGAGGTCCTGTTGGATCGTGGGCAGCGCGATGTTGAGAATCGTGTTGTCGAGCACGACGACGAGCAGGCTGGTCACCAACACGCCGAGGATGGCCCATCGCCGGGGGTGCCCCTCGCCGCTGGTGGACCAGTGCTGCTCGGGTGCAGGAGGGGCTGACTCGGACATAGTGGCCTATCGCAGGAGGGCTAAGAGCCACCACAGTAGTGCCGCGGGGGCCAATCCACCCACCATCGCCGTCAGCGTGACTATCCCGTCGGCGGCCTCATCGTCGGTGCGCCGGCGGCTGCTCCGGCAGCAAGTCGTGATGCGCGAGTAGCTCCAGGGCCACATCGTGGTCGGCGTCGGCGAGTGCCTTCGGCTCCACGACGAAGGCCTCCGGCCCGGCCTGCAACAGCACCAAGCCCACCCTGGCTGCCACAGGTTCGATCACCTCAAGTCGCAGGCTCACATCGTCGTCGCCCTCCACCACCTCGACCCGCTCAGCCAGGAACTCCGTCACCCACTGCCGGTCCTTGGGCAGCACGATGCGCACCTCGGTGGCGCGACGATTGGCCGCGCACAACGCGTCCGCGTGTGACGGCCGGTCGAAGTGCTCGTCAAGCACCTCCAACGCGCGTACCTGGTTGACCAGGTAGGAGCGGATGCGGTCGTTGTCCTGCACCGGCCCGGCGTCCACCTCGAAGCCGCGCTGGGTGCGTACCAACTGGTAGGGCTCGATCACGCGCTCGATCACCCCTGGCCGCCACGTCCGCTCGTACACGATCCGCACCCGTCGCCGCTGCTCGATTGCGTCGGTGAGGTCGGCTTCGAAGAGTCGGTCGTAGGAAGGTCGCCATACCTCCGTGACCGCCGGCAGCCATCGACTGCGCAACTGTGCGATCACCTCGGTCAGGGCGGCATTGCCCGGTTCGACCCGGGCAAGGTCCTCGGCGACGAGCAGGATCGCGCCGATATCGGCCAGGGTCAACCCGCCCGAGCGGCCCTTCACCCCAGAGCGGTGCAAGCGGACTGCGGTGGCCTCCCGCGGGCTCACCAGCAGGTCATCATCGTCGTCCGAGGTGTCCTCGTGTGCGGGCGGCTGGCCGGCAACCGGCGCCTCATCGTCCGCCGGCAGGTGCGCAAGGAACTCCACCCAGTCAGTGAATCCCTCAGGCCCCAGGTCCGTGCCGTTGTTGTGGGCCATGAGGTCGAGCCGCACGTCCTCGACCCTGCATCCGAGCAACGTCGCCAGGTCGCTCAGGGTGAGTCCGCTCGGATACAGGTCCAGCACCTGCAACGCCTCGAACACCCGGCCCAACCGCTGCACATAGCCCGCGGTGGCCATCATCGCCCCCGCACATGGGTGAGCAGGTCGGCGCGGACCTCCGCGCGCAACGACTCCGGCCCGATCAGGCGCACGCGGGTGCCCAATTCGTAGAGTCGATGTCGAAAGGTGGCGTGACTCACCACCGGGATCGACAGCACCATCTGATCGCCGTCGCGATCCACCGCGGCAGCCGAGCCCAGCAGGCGCTCGGCGAACCCGCGGTGGTCCGGGTGCACGGCCACGACCGCAGTGATCGGCTCACCGTCGGCGAAGGTCAGGGGGTCGACGTTGAGGTGCGGGGTGCCTACCGCCGGGCCGGCACTGCCCGGCCGGTCCAGCTGCAGCTCCTCCACCCGGTCGAGCCGGAACTGCTTGGACGGCCATTGCTCCGGCGCGAGCCCGGCGACCTCCTCCCGGCCGACGATGTACCAGCGCCGCTGGTTGACCCAGATCGCATCCGAACTGACCGTGCGCTGCTTGTCGCGGTAGCGAAAGTGCAGCAGGCACCGGTGCTCATGGCCATGGGTGGCCAGGGCGAGTGCATAGGCCGGTGCGCGAGTCACGGAAAGTCGCACGGCCGCGTCCTGACCCGTGGTACTCGCAGACACCGCCGCCGTGGCCACCCCCGCCAAAGCCGCCACGCGTTCGAACTCCGCCCGCTGCGGGCCGTCGAAGTACAACTGCACCCGCGGATCCCCGGACTCGAGCCGATAGCGGGCGGGGTCGCCGGCGCCGGCGATGTTAGTGATCCGCCACCCCTGCCGCTCGAGTTGCCGCAAATCGCGCTTGAGCATTTCACGCTGACCCTCCGGCGCGCCGCCGTA
>JAUPKO010000034.1 GCA_030837395.1 Actinomycetota bacterium
CGTGCCGGATCAGGGGAGCCTCAGCCCGCAAGGCAGCAGAGCGCCCGGTCTTGAGCATCCCCGAGGTCCTCGCCCTGGCGGACGAGGTTCCGCCGCGCTACGAGGCCCTGGTGCACCTGCTGGTCTGGTCCGGGCTTCGGATTGGGGAGGCCTCGGCCCTTCAGCGCCGCGATCTCGACCTGACGCCGGGCCGGGCGAGCCTGAGCGTCCGGGAGCGCATCTACCCGCTCAAGGGCGTTTACGACATTGACACCCCCAAGAGCCGGGCCGGCGTCCGGACGATCGCCATCCCCACGGTGCTGGCCGAGCAGCTCGATCGGCACCTTGGCACCTACACCGGACCGGGGTCGTCTTCGTGGGTCTTCACTACCGAGACCGGCGGCAACATCCGCACGAGCTACTACCAGATGCTGCGCAGAGCCTTGGTCCGGCTGGGCCGGCCCGATATCCGCCCGCACGACCTGCGGCACACCGGGATGACCCTGGCGGCAGAGGCGGGCGCCTCCCTCGCCGAGCTGAAGCATCGCCTCGGCCAGTCAACGACCCAGGCGGCTGAGATCTACCTGCACGCAACGGCCGATCACGGCCGACAGATCGCCGAGCGTATGGATGAGCTCGCCCGCGAACCTGGCAGCGTGCGACCCCTGAGGCGCCGCACGTAGGCGGTGGTAGGCCGATCTGGCGGCTGGGATGGCTGAGGCCCCTCGGATGAGGACCTTCTTGCCCTTGCAAGGCCGTACAGGCGGAAGCCTCAGGTACCCTGCGCTTCAAGGAGATCTCAGATGACGGCAGATTTCGACGAGCCCGACCTGCATTGGCGGGACAAGAGCACAACCTTGGTGCTCTTGATGGGCTCCTACCTCGTTGCCGAGTACTTGCGCGACTGCGAGGAAGTTGGCGAGGGATCTGACACCACGCGAGATCGAATGACCGCAGCGCTCGCCTCCTCCAGAGACAAATTGGATCTCGCTGTCTTCGGCGAGAGAGGCGCCTTCGATCCTCCGTCGCTGGAGGAGTTGTGTCGCGAACTCAGTGTTGACGACAAGTACGCGCTGCTCGTAGAACTCCGCTTGGCCGACCCCTTCTTTCCGTACCAGTTCGAGATGACCAAGCAGAGAGACAAGCGACGCATCGAGGAGATGCGGCAATTGGCTCATAGAGAACTGCATCTCGATCGCGACGCGGCAGTCGCGGTGGATGTGGCAATGAAGGTCGTCGCCCTGGAGTTTTCCAGGTACCAGAAACGCGCCAGAGGTGTTAGGGGCTGGGTGTCGAACCTCGATGCCAAAGACTGGCTGGTCATTGTCGGTAGTGGAGCGGTCCTGGCAGGTGCAGCGATCGTCGCGGCACCTTTGATTGCTGCCGCACTGCCAGCGGCGGCAGGACTGTCGGGCGCGGCCGCCGTGTCGGCAGGGCTCGCCTCGATTGGGGGCGGGTCCATCGCAGCAGGGGGGCTTGGCATGGCCGGCGGCATGTGGGCACTCGGCGTCACGGGAGCGGCCCTCGGCGGCGTGGCGGGTGTGACCGCGGCGGCATTGGCGGGCGGAGACGGGGCGGGGCTCGTGCAAGCCGAAGTGCTCAAGTTGTGTATCAGCTTCGAGTTGGCTGCCACAGGGCGGATTTCTCGATCAACGGCGGAGTTTGAAGCGGCACATGACGCGATTCATGACAGCGTGAGCCAGGTGCTCGCCGTCGAATTGAAGAGGAATGAGAAGGGCAGTGAACGACTCAGGGCTCTTCAGAAGCTCGACGCGACGCTGAACTTCGCGGGGGACTTCATGACTAACCGGATTGGGACGAGCTCCAGCTGACGTCGGGGGTTTTGGTCGGCTGAGTCCCGCCGAAGAGTTCATCGAGAACTGCCATGACGCGCCGTAGTTCCGCCTCGTCCATTTTGTTCAGGCGCCCCGCCAGCTCACGCCGGAGGTCCGCTACCTGCTCGTTGACCGCTTTCGGCAAGGGTGTGTTCGTTGCCAGCAGGTCATCAAGGGAGACGCCCAAGGCCTTGGCCACTTGCCCCAATTTGTCAGTTCTTGGGTTCTCGCGTTGTCCGGACTCGACTTGGACGATGAAGGAGTAGCTCACGTCGGCTTTGCGGGCCAGTTGGGGGCGGTTCAGTCCTTGGCTCTTCCGAAGTTCGGTAAGCCGCTCCCCGATCGTGCTCATCGACCCTCCTTCCTAGGCATGTGCGTGTCCTCTAATCGACAGCCCCACGCCAACCACTTGCACTCCGACTGCTTTGCTGTCATTCTTCATTTGCGCTACTCAAATGAGTAGCGCAAATGAAGCACTCGAACGAGTAGAAGCATAGCGGAGATTGAGCGGTGGCAATGTCCGAAGGCCCACCCGAATCTGCCCCCGAATCCGTGACCGTCTGCACGACCGAGCTTCGCAAGACCGACCAGTAATCCCCGTCCGGCGGGCCGTCCGCGCCGCCTCTCACCTAAGGAGAAGCACATGAGCACGATGACAGCCATCGGTGGAGGTCTCGGCGACGCCTTCGCCAGTTCCTACCGCGAGCAGGCCGAGAATCTCGGCCGCTTCAACCTCGCCGTCTTCGGCAAGACCGGGGCCGGCAAGTCCAGCCTGGTCAACGCAATGTTCGGACACACGGTCGCCCAGACCGGGATCGGCAAGCCTGTCACCCGCGGCACCAACTACTACGAGCACCCGTCCGGCATCTTCGGAGTGTTTGACTGCGAGGGGTTCGAGACCGGCCAGAGCGGGGACCAGATCCTCGCGAGTCTGCGCCAGACCGTTCAGGAGTACCGGGGCAAGCCCATGACCGACCAGATGCACGTCGCATGGTACGTCTTGCGCTGGAGCGATCGCAGGTTCGAGGACTCCCAGGCGGCCTTCGTCCGAGAGCTCCGCTCTATCGGACTGCCGGTGGTGTTCGTGATGTCCCAGGTGCCCCTCTTGCCCACCGGCGAGTATCACCCGGATGCGGCGCAGCTCGCCGCGGAGATCGCCGCGGAGATCTCCGACGTCATCATCGAGGGGCGGGTCGTGCTCACCAACGCCTTCGCCGACCCCCACCTGGGGTGCCCGGTGCATGGCCTGGAGAGCTTGCTCGACGTCACCTTTCGTGCCGCCCCTGAGGGCGTGCGTCAGGCGCTGATCGCTGCTCAGCGGATTGACCTCAAGCGCAAGCGACGGATCTGCAAAGCGATCGTCGGAGGCGCCGCGGCAACGTCGGCGGGCATTGGTGCGGTGCCCATCCCCCTGTCGGACGCCGCCCTGCTTGTGCCCGCACAGATCACCATGATGGCGGCGATCGCGCGGCAGTACGCACTGCCGATCTCAGCGTCCACCATCTCCAACCTCGCGCTGGCCGCGACAGGCGCCAGCAGTGCCGCGACGTGGATCGGCCGAGGCTTGGCCAATCTAGCCAAGTTCATCCCAGGGCCAGGGACCGTCATCGGTGGTGCCGTAAACGCGACTATCGCCGCCACGCTCACCACGGCCATGGGCATGGCGTGGGTGGCGGTGTGCGAGCGGCTTGCTCAACTGGACACTACGGAAATCGAGGCCTTGCTCGGGGACGGGTCCCTGATTCGCTCCACCTTCCTGGAGGCCTTCAAAGAGGCCGCGCGCAAGCCCCTCGGCAAGGACACGCCGGGCGAGCGTGACGCAGCCTGATGTCCCCTCACCAGCCAGCCGAGAAGGGCCCGGAGATTCCCCGAGTGCCTACGTCGTCCCACGGGCGACGAAGGTGCGGACGGGCCCTGCTCCTCGACCCATCGGCGCGACCAGACGAGATCCTCCAGGCATTCGAGTGGACCGATCTGGACCTGGCCATGCGGGATCAGCTGATTCGGCACCCCGCCCTGTCGCAGGCCGACGTCCTGGGCGCGTTGGCGCTGTGGCAAGGCGGACTCAGGGCTCGGGCACTTTCGGCCATCCAGGACGACGGCGTGCTGACGCAGTTAGCGGCTTCAACCAGTGTCGAGGTCCGCGCCAGCGTCGCTATGAACCCGACCTGTCCAGCCGAACTTGCCCTACGGCTGTCCTGGGACCCCTCGCCTCAAGTGCGCCTCAACGCTGCGTGCGCGCCCTCGCTGCCCGCCGAGCGGCGGCGGGAGCTTCGCGACAGCGACCCCGACCCCACGGTTCGTGACGGTGTGGCGTGGCTGATGAGTTCGGCCGACGGCCAGTATGCGATCGGCGGGGGTCGGGACGCCGTCGAGCAGCCGCGTCCGATAGAGCACCCTGAAGAAGCCACTCGCGCCGCCAGCTTTGGCTTGAACAGCCTTCTGAGACCGCCGGTCTAACCGCTATGTGCTGCGGGGTTGTCTGAGTGCATCGCGGATGCGTGTGAAGAACAGGTCGATGTCGTTCTGCTGTTCGTCGGCGACGCTCGACTGCAGCGAAGGGTCGGCTGCGGTCGTGATACCGAACCGGAACACGCAGGATCGATCGTCAACGGGGATGACCTCAGACTCGGACCGGAACGGCATCACGGAGGACAGACAGGTGGACGCGGATCGGAGCCCCGGCCCTGTCTCCACGACCTCGTACAGCGCTCCAGCGCGACGGCCGCTGGGGAAGAGTACGAGCACGCAAAGAACCCCTCCCACCTCCCCTGCGGGGGTCTCCGGGACCCAGAACGCCGCCGTCACGTCGTCTTGGAGGATCACCATCGACTCGGGGCGGCTGAGGAACTCCCAGACCGTGTCGGCGGGGTAGTCAAGCGTGGTCTCGGCTCCGACGGTGAAGCTGACGGGCGCGACCGTGGCGCGACGGCGGGCCGCCCAGTTTCGCTCAGCCCTCTCCCGTAGCCCCACTCTGCTCACCTCGTGCTCCGGACAAGTGCTCCGGAGGTTGTATCGGCTCGAGGCTCACCCACCAGAAGCAGATTGCAGAATGGGGTACGAATTGGGGCTCTCCTGACGTACCCGTGGGTCAGTTTCGGCCGGGGAGGGC
>JAUPKO010000365.1 GCA_030837395.1 Actinomycetota bacterium
CACGTCCGCCACGTCACCACTGGCCATTCGGCAATCGGTGTGAGGCATCACGAGAACGCGGGTCACGCCCAGAAGGTACGTGGCCAGCACCAGGGTCCGCAGGACGTCCTCCGTCACGCGAGCGCCGGCGTTGCGCAGGATCTTCACATCGCCCGGCGCCATCCCCAGCACGGCCAGAGGATCAATGCGCGAGTCCATGCACGTCACCACGGCGAGGCCCTTGGCGGCCCAGCCGGACAGTTCGAAGGCCGTGAACGCGTCGGCATACTCCGCGTTCGCGGCCAGCACGTCGGAGAACGAATCCAGTGGGAAGTCCCTACGAATGGCCGTGCGCTCCAGGGTCATGCACTTCACCATACCGATGGCCGTTCCCGCGCGCCCAAGCGCACGCCATCCGTCCACGCCCTCCGAGCCACCGGGTCATGACGTCGAGGCACCCGCCGTGCTTCTCGGCGTGCGAAGGTCCGGCAGGGCCGCCAGCTGGCGGCGTGAGAGAAGCTCGAGGGCGCGTGGCGTCAGCGCACGCACAGCCGATACGCGCAGCCCGGCCAGCTGGCGGGGCTGGAGCGCGGCAAGCGTCCGTGGATGCAGCGAGGCAGCGCCGGCACTGCGGATCTGACCGATCGCCGCCGCCGTGAGCATCGTCACCTGACCTGGACGGAGGACGGAGAACACCTCGGAACTCAGCCGCGCGAACGAACGCGGAGTGAAGGCCGCGACCTGCTTGGCCGTGAGTCCGTCGGCGCCCAGGACGCACACGACGCCGATCGGAGCGCAGATCGCGGACGCCGTGAGAGCCCCGACCGACGCTGGGCGCATCGCGGCGAGCAGCCGCTCGGGCATCGCTCGCACAGCGGCGGGCTGCAACTCCGCGGCACCCAGGGGCCGAATGCTGGCAACCTGCTCAGGGGTCATGGCCCCTGCCTGAGCTGGTGTGAGCGCCCCGATCGCGGCCGGCGGGATCAGGCCGAAGACGAGGGGCTCGATCGATGCGACCTGCCCCGGGGTCCAAGCCGACATCTCTGCAGCACTCACTGACGCCGGGTTCTCGATCACGAGGCTGTCCGGCAGGACGACCGGCCCCTCGCCAGCGGTCGCGACGGGCATCGCCACCACGACGAGGTCCGCGACGACAGTCGGGATCGGGACGTCACCAGCGTCAAGGGCATCCGCGGACGTCGAGGGTTCGGGGGGGCGTGGGACAGCGCCATTGACGGTCACGGTCAGGCGGGCGGACCCCCGCAGCCTCTGAACCCCGCCCTCCGTGTCGGCGCCGCTGCCAGTGACGGTGAACTCGGACGAGGGCTGGACCGCCGAAGGGATCCCCGAGACGACACCGTTGCTCTCATCCAGGGACAGGCCCGCCGGAAGGTCCGGCACCACCCTGTACGTGGGGTCGAACCACTCCTCGGTGAAGGCTGTGCTCGACCAGATCTCCGAGCCGACTGTGCCCACCATCACCTGGCCGGTCGCCCGGAGCCGGATGTCGCCGACGATCCGGAACGGGTAGAGCGTCGTGACGTCGGCATCCGTGCTCGCGAGAGGCGCCCATTCCGCGCCGTTGACACTCGTCAGCAGTGCTGGTTCGCCGACGGCGGCGCATCGACCCACAGAGACCTCGTTGTCCGTCGCCGTGGTCACGATGATCCAGTAGGCCCGTCCGGCAACCAGGGTCGCGCCATCACCATGGTCGGCGATGTCGAACGTGCGCCAGGCGAACTTCGGCGGCTCGGTGCGGAAGGTGCTGTCAGAAGGGTCGAGCAGTGCCGGCGGCGTGGACGGCGCACGTTCCGCCCCGCTGGTTGAGATGACCTGGCCCGGGGTGCCGTTCCCGGCATCGGCCGAGATGGAAACGGTCGGTGCTGTCGCGTCAGTGTCGATCGTGACCGAGTCCAGCGCGCCGCTGGATGTGGCGACGAAGGAACTGGCGAACCGCTGGGTACCGGGTGGGTCGTAGAGCGGAGGCACCGGAAGCTGGGTCTCGGGGTCGACGCGGGGCGCGTCGAAACTCAGCGTGCACAGTTCACTCGAGGTGACATACGCGTACGCCTCGAGGGCTTCGCCGTCGGCGTGGGCTGCGGGTGCGACGGTGCCGAGTGCCATGGTCGCCAGACCGCAGGAGACAGCAGTCGCGACGGTGCGGCGTAGGAGGGCATGGGCGACGGAAGTTCGACGGGCGGGCATGGCATGGCCGATCTGAGCGGCGGGCGAAGCGGGCGGGGCCGGGGCGGCCTCAGCGGTCAGAGGGCGTCAATCGCCGGACGCGGACTGGGCGGCCGGTGACTGCCCGGTGGCGAGGTCCCCCGAATGACCACCAAGGCAGCCATTCTCGTTCCCGTGCAACGTCTTTCGCGTGTCGTGCATGCCGAGTGTATGCCGCGTGGCGGCCGCGCAAGGTCCTGGACGACGTGTTGCGAGGCTTATCCGAGATACCGTCTGGGTCGCCGGGACGTGGTTGATCAGGCGTCGATGCGCTCACGGTCGAGAGATGCCGCGCCGTCGACGATGAAGTCCTTGCGCGGAGCCACGTCACTGCCCATGAGGAGGTCGAACACCTCCTCGGCCGCCGCCGCATCGGTCATGGTGATGCGCCGGAGGGTGCGGTGCGCGGGATCCATGGTCGTCTCGCGCAGCTGGGAGGCGTCCATCTCGCCGAGGCCCTTGTAGCGCTGCACCGGGTCCTTGACGCGGCGGCCGCGCTTCTCGGCGTCCTTGAGC
>JAUPKO010000035.1 GCA_030837395.1 Actinomycetota bacterium
CGGGTCGTCAGGCATGGTCGCTCCCTGGCATCAGGTGTGGTCGTAGGGCGTTGACGGCGGACCGCAGGTGCGCGGGTGTGCAGCCTGGCCCTGCGGCGATGGTCAGGTGGGTGTCGTCCACGGTGAGGGCGGCTGTGTGGCTGCCGTTGGCGTGTCGGGTAATGGTCACGTCCATTGGTGCTCCTGTCTCAGAACGGGGGCGGTCCGGTGTAGTCGGGGATGAAGTCGGCTGCGGGTGGCGGCTTGGGCGGGTCGTGGCCGCACCGGTGTTCGAGGTGGTGGTCGCCGGTGGCGACATGCTTGGAGCCGATGTTGTCGGCGTTGAGGCGGACCCAGGTCGCGGCGTGTTTGTGTTGGCGGTGCACGTAGGCGGGTCGCCCGGCGACGATCGCTGCGAGCGCGGTTGGCCTGTCGACGTGGTGTTCGGTGACGGTTGCGGGTAGGGCTGCGATGTGGCCGGCGAGGATGCGCCGGACGGTGGCGCCGCAGGTGGTGCAGGTGTCGTCGCTGCGCTTCGGCGCGGCTGGGGTGTCGATGCTGAGTTGGGTGAAGGTCATTGGGTCGCCTTCCTGGTGCCGCCTGCCCGCCAGCCCCCCGTAAGGGGGGGCTTGGGCGAGGTCGTTGGGCGAGGTCGGGGCGAGGTCGTACGCACAAATGGGCGAGGTCGGGGCGAGGTCGGGGCGAGGTCAAATGGCAATGGGCGAGGTCGGGGCGAGGTGGTGGGCGAGGTCAGGGCTTCCATTCTGTTACCCCGTCCTGACGGTATGGAGCAACCGACTTGACCACGATCGCGTTACGCGCCCCCGGCCCGATGGTCGCGTAACCCTCGCTCACCAGCGCGTCGACGGCCGCTCTAGTGATGTCGCGGCGGCCGGGCACGTTCGCCTCAATCTGCGCTTTGCTCGCCCCGTCCGGGAGTTGCTCAAGCAGCATGGACACGTCTTGCATCCGCCCGGTGGGGCGGAACGCTCCCCGTTCATCCGCCGGCCGCAGGTCGGGCGCTTCGATGGTGACCGTGACCTTGCCAGGGTCGGTGCCGTCGATGACGACGATTCCAGCATGGTTGCCTTCGCTGGCGACCTCGCGGACGAGTCCGGGTCGGTCTTTGTCGACGGTCAGCCTGAGCTTGCCGATGCGTCCCTTGCCGGGCTGTTCGATGACTTCGGCGAGGATGGCGCACCCGGTGGTCATGGCGCGCTTCGCCTGGGCTCCGATGCCACCCTTGCCGCGGGCCTCCTTGGACTTGGGTACGTGGTCGACGTACAGCACGGCGGCGCCGGTGGACGCTAACGGCTTGAGCAGTTGCTGGCTGAACGCGGTGGCGTCGCTGTTGGAGTTGACCTCCAACCCGAGCAGGGTCATGGCGGCGTTGAATCCGTCGACCACCACGAGGTCCGGGGCGCTGGTTTCGATGATCTCGAACAGGTCGCCCCTGGCCGCGTCGTGCAGTGATTCGTCTGGGGCGACGTAGGTAAGGGTGGCCATGCTGCGGGCGCTGCAACCCATGAGGATGAGTCGGCCGATGACGCCTGCGGCTGAGTCCTCAAAGTCGAGGTAGAGCACCCGCTGCCCATGCTGTAGGGCTTGCCTGACGGCTAGGAGCGCGATCCACGTCTTGCCCGATTCGGATTCGCCGATGATGCCGTTGACACGGCCCACGTAGGAGAGCGCGTGGCCATCGCCGCGGCGGAGGTGTTCCGGTGGCGGTTCGGTGTGTTCGCCGTTGATGGTTGCCGCGATGTCGCGGGGCCACCATGACGTGCGCTCATCGTCGGGCTCAGCCGCGGCGTCCGGCTCCGGGCCGAGATCGGGGTTTGTGGTGTCGTCTAGTTCCGGCTCCCAGGCGCGCAAGTCGCCGAGGGCGTGCCCGGCGTCGATGTGGGCAGTGAGGTCTTTGCAGCCTTGCGCGGGTAACCGGATGGTCGCCTTGATGCCGGCCGATGTGAGTGACGCGGCGACGGTGGCGGCGTGGGCGCGTCCGGGGTCGTCGTCGTCTGCCATGACGACCACAAGGGCGGCGCCGGCGAGTTGCTCGGTGTGGTGGGGTCGCCATGACCCGGCGCCCATCGCGGCCGTGTTGCCGATGTAGCCGGCGGCAGTTGCGGTGTCGGCGTCGCGTTCACCTTCGCAGACCATGACTAGGTGCCCGGCCGTGATTCCATCGCGGACCTGGGGGAGCCGGTAGAGGGGTACGTCGATGCCGCCGAGGTTGGGTTGCTGCCTGTCGTGTTCGGCGTCCCACGCGTGTTGCGTGAACGTCTTGCCGACGATTTCTCCGGTGTCGGGGTCTACGAGTTGGTAGCGCACGACGCGGGCGACGTGGACGCCTTGCGCGTCGTGGTAGTCCCAGTGGTCAGTCTTCTCGCGCCGGTACGGGGATGGCTGCTTGGGCGCCTTGGCTTTGGCTTGCCGCCAGGCGCGCAGGCTAGTGATGGTGCCGCTGTTGGTCTTGTAGGGATCCCAGTCGGTGAAGATGGCACCGGTAGGGAGCTCTAGCGCGTTGAGAATGTCCACGATGGAACAGCCCGCATGGCAGTGAATGAGGGCGCGCCCGTCTTTGCCGGTGCCGAGGGACATGGACGGGTTGCGGTCGTCGTGGGCGGGGCATTGGGCGGTCCAACCGCCGGGGGCGCGTTGGGTGCGGTAGCCGCCGTCCTGTAGGCGTTGGAGTACGTGCTCGGTCGGGTTGTAGTCCCCAGCCACGGCGGTCACAGCCGGCCCTTGTTGACGCCGTCGTCCCACGTAAATACGCCGTCCTGGTACTGCGGCAGGGTCGGCCATACCATCGAGACGGGCCGCGCTCTTTCGCCCTCCCAGTGTGCATTCCACCATTGGTCAGCATCGGAGATCACGTGGCAGACGCCGCACGGTTCCGGGTCGTGCAACCTCCACGGCGCTACCGTGCGGCAACTTGGGCAAGGCGCCCATACCGCGGATGATCGGAACCCGACCCCGCGGACCCCGATCAGTGTCAACCTTGACGCGACCGCGCCTAGCGGGTGTTTCCAATCCCGCCGCTCAGACACGAGATAACAGCGCAGGTCAGGGTCTGATTCGGCCATCCCGCCAATCTTGGAATCGTCCGCTTTCATCCCGCCTGGCTTGACTTCGATGAATGCGGCGCCCACGCGGAAGTCGGGCAGGTAGTGGGTGCCGTCGTGCAGGATGTAACCCTCGGGCTCGTATTCCCAACGGCAGCCCATCGCGGTCATCGTCGCCGCGACGCGCGCCTCAAGTCGTGAGCGGAACGCGACGCCTGCGTGGGTCGTTGGGATGGCACGTATCTTCCCGGCGGGAAACTCTCGCACGGGGCGGGTAGAATCAGACATATCGGCGGCCTCCTTAGGGCTTCCGGTCACGCCCCCGGCCGCTCCAACGGCGCGGGGGTACTTTCTGCCCTCATTGTACCCCACTGTGACGCCTTCCGTTTGTGTGCTGACCTGCGTAAACGTGCCCGCCCACGGCTCGAACGTGGGTGCCTGCCGGCCGGGCTCTACTGCTACTTGGAGCCGAGCGCGGCGAGCGCGGCCAACTGGTCCGGGCTGAGCTGCGACAGGTCCACAGCCGGTGCCGCGACAGGGGCAGCAGCGGCCGGTGC
>JAUPKO010000366.1 GCA_030837395.1 Actinomycetota bacterium
ACTGAGCGCCATGCTGACGACTCAACAGGCAGCCGACTACCTGGGCATCTCACGACCGACGATGGTGAGGATCCTAGAACGGGGCGAGATCCCAATGGAGAAACCCGGACGGCACAGGTACGTGCGCCTCGAGGACCTTGTGGCGTACCAGACCCGCACCAGTCAGCAGCGCCGTGACCGCCTGGCGCAGATGGTGACTGACGCTGAGGCGGACGACATGTACGACCGGCTGGACCGACCTGCACCGGCCACTCGCTGACCCATGGCGTTCCCTGCGTTCCTCGACACATGCGTTCTGTTCAGTCCCACGCTGACGGACACGCTGTTGAGGATCGCGGAGGAGGGCGCGTTCCGACCTCACTGGTCCAGCGAAGTCCTGGAGGAACTGCAGTCAGCCTTAATCGACAAGGCCCAGATTCCCGCCGATGCCGCCCGGCGCCGCATCGGCCACATGGAGGCGGCTTTCCCTGAAGCAGCCGTGACTGACTACGAAGTGCTCGTCTCGGCTATGACCTGCCATGCCAAAGACCGTCACGTGTTGGCCGCTGCCGCGCAGGCGCATTGCGAAGTCCTGGTCACGTTCAACGTGCGGGACTTCCCTGTGAGTTCAACCCGGCCTCACCACATTGAGACAGTCACGCCGGATGCGTTCCTTCTCGACCAACTCGACCTCTACCCAACAAATGTCGGCCGAGCGCTGGTGAGCCAGGTCTTGGAGGCGAGGAGACCCCCAACAACCATGAATCAACTCCTGAGCCGATTGTCCAACGCTGGCGTCCCCCAATTCGCCGCGGAAGTGCGACGCCACGACTTCGACTAAAGACGCAGCCGTTGTCGACGAATAGAAGAGCCCAAGCCGCACCCATGAGCGTGGGCTCAGCCTTGGAGGGTGCGCCCCCCTCACATCGAGGGGAGTGGACGCGCGCTACCCGGCACCATCTTCAAGTTGCCCCAGTTCCGCCAAGGCCTCGAGCTCCTCGAGCGCGTCGGCGTAGAACGCGTCCGCTGCCTGCAGGAACCAGCCGCGGGCAGTGTCGATCTCGCTGCGGTCGCGGTAGATGACGCCGAGGTTGAACGCGGCCATGTCGGGGTGGTGCTCAAGGGCCTGCAGATACCAGGTGATCGCCTGCTCAATGTCACCCTCACGAGAGGCGATGGCTCCGAGGTTGACCAGTGCCTGCGTGACGCCGGCGTCGGCGGCCTCTGTGAGCCACCACACCTCCCCTGCTCGATCCCCTCGCTCTTCTGCGAGCAGCGCTAGGTTGAACAACGCATCAGCGCAGCCACCGTCGGAGGCCCGCCTCCACAAGTACTCGGCCGTTGCCAGGTGGCCCTCCGCGAATGCGACCGTGCCGAGATCGTTGAGGTTGTCCGGTGCGTCACCGAGGCGGGTGAACCACGCCCGCGCCGCGGGGTAGTCCCCCATCTCGCGGGCCAGCACCGCCAACCGGCTCACCGGAACCTCGCCGCTGTCATCGGAGGCCGACAATGCCCGCAGGTAGCAGGCCCGCGCCTCGTCCAGCCGTCCCTCCTCGTACGCGTCGTCGCCATCGCTGACAGCGTCACACACCTCGTCACCGTCGTACTTGTCTGTGGTCATGTGATGATCCCTTCCCTTCCAACGTTCCTCGAGGCTTCCCTACCCCTGGGACTGCCGAGGTCCGACCTCACCCTCGCCCCTCGCGGCTACTGGTCCCGGCTCTCACGCAAGATCGCCAGAATGCCCGCCCAGTTCCTGTCCAAGGGCCGCAACGCAGCGGCCGCCTCCAACCAGTCGCACGCCTCACCGAAGCGATGCCCAAGCAACGCATCGTTCGCGGTTCGCACCATCTCGTCAAAGGACTGCACGTCCCGGAACGGGCGCCCGACATAGCTCGGCCGACCCGTCTGCGGATCGACCAGCACATCGATGCCGCCCTCGGACACCATCGGCACACCCGGCAACTCCTCGTCCGGGATGAACCCCCACTGCCCCGACGGCAACCACCCCTGCGGCGCCACCAACTCCCCCCGCACGGCACCTGCCACCCAGGCCGACATGACCCCATCGACCACCCCGGTCTCAAGCCAATGACAAGGCCGCGTCAGACCCGACGGCGCCTCCACCACCGCCATCTCGGCGAACGTGTCATCCGGGGCTTGCAGCACGACACCGAGGTCCTGCACCCACTCGGCCCACTCCTGGGTGTCGATCGGCGTCATGAAGCCCACCCGCGTCAACACCCCATCGGTGCAGAACGTCGCATTCGGCACGTCCGCCTTGTACCCGGCGCGACCGCCCGGGTAACGCCGGTCGAGCACCTCCACCGGCACGATCACATTGATTGCCTCACACAACACAGCCATCACGGCACCCACTCCCACTCGACGTAACCACCGAGACTCCCCGGCCCCTCCAACAACTCCATCGTGGCACCCACCCCCGACAGTTTCCCAAGGCTTGGCGCGGGAGAGCCGGGGACCGGCGTGCGCGCCACTCCCACACCCACGCGCGGGCACGCAGGTACTCAAGTACGTAGGAACGCAGGTACGCAGCAACGCGGTCACTCAGGTAGGCAGTGACCATTCCCGAACCCAGGGGAGGTCCCCCGGTGGCCGAGGCGTGTCGCGTCTTGCCGGACGTCGACCGGCTCAGTCTGCGAAAGGGTTCAGCCCGGTTGCGTCGACCGACAGGGCGAAGAGGCGTTCGGCGGCGTCCACGTCGATGGCCCACTCCTTCACCCCGCCGGTGGTCGGGTCGGCGTGGTCCGGCGCCACGACCCCTTTGATCGAACAGTCCTCGCAATACACCCCGCCGCGGTCGACCAGTTCGGCGGCGGTCGCGGCCCACAGCCCGGTCGCCGCACCTTGGGCATGGGTCTTGAACAGCGGGTTCGGGTCGCCGTTCTCATCGATCCACCCCCGCTGCAGCAGCTCCTCGCGCGGCATGTGCCGTTGCAGTTCGGTCATGATGCCGCCCGGGTGCACAGAGAACGCGTGGATGCCGCGCGGCGCGGCGCGCACGTCGAGGGCGACGGCGAACAGCGCGTTGGCCGTCTTGGACTGCCCGTAGGCGGTCCAAGGGTCGTAGGGGGTGTGGTCGAAGTTGATGTCGTCGAACAGCACCGGGGATCGGTAGTGGGCCATCGAGGAGTACGCCACCACCCGGGCACCCTTGCTGAGCTGGTCGGCCACCCCCGCCACGAGCGCGAAATGACCCAGGTGGTTGATGCCGAACTGCGATTCCCAGCCCTGCGGTGTGCGCGAGTAGGGCGAGGCCATTACCCCGGCGGCGTTGATCACCAGGTCGATCGGCGTGCCCGCTCCGCGCACCCCCGCGGTGAACGCGGCGACCGAATCCAAATCACCCAGATCCATCCCCGCGATGGTGACGCCCGGCACGTCCACAAGCGCCGCAGCGGCGGCGTCCGGGCGCCTGGCTGGGACGGTGACCGCGACCCCCGCCTCAGCGAGCGCCCGCACCGTCTCAAGCCCGAGCCCGGAATAGCCGCCCGTGACGATCGCCGCCTTCCCCGCAAGGTCACAGCCCGCGAGGACCTCCGCGGCAGTACTGCGGTAGCCGAACCCGGTGGCCAGAGGCCGCTGGCGGGCAATCATGTCCGCTGATGTCGTCATGCCCAGGATGCTACGAGCCGCCGCGAGTTCTTGCACACACGATCATCGCGGACCCGCTCAACCCGGCGCATGCGAAGCCCGAGAAACTCGACCGGCAGACCTACATGCTGTGCCCAGACATGCGAAAGACCCCCACATAGGGGGGCCTTCGCGGACACGAGAGCCGTGCCGTCGTCGGGTGCTAACCGTTGCCCCTGACCAGCACGTTTGCACCACTTTGGGGGACTTGCTGACCCGAGTTAAGGGTAGTTGCTGACGCGGTTGCCTCCTCCTTCACCGCCTGAGGCGTTGGAAGGCCAGA
>JAUPKO010000367.1 GCA_030837395.1 Actinomycetota bacterium
ACCCTCAACCCATTCTCCGCGGCGTCATCCTCAAGGTGGAGGTCTATATGGACAACTGTCCTGGGCGATGGGCCCGCATCACTTTGGAGCGCTCGTTCACTCTCATCCTCTGTCTTTCGCTTCTGGCCTCATCCAACCCGTTGGCGGCCGGCGCGGGGTCTGTCCGGTCCCGCGTTGCCAGTGAGCGGCCCGAGACGGCTGAACGCATCCGCACAGTCGATGACCATCACGCCCCTATCGCGGCCGACGCGCGTCCCCAACCATCCGCGCCGGACGAGAAGGCCGCCGCAGATCCTTTGCCCCAGGGGACGGTGCTGGGGCTGGTGGTCAACGCGGCGGGGAACGCGCCGCTCGCAGGTGTGCAGGTGGTGGCCTCCGGCGCGCGGGATGAGGACCCGCGCCATCGCATCTACCTGCCGCTGCTGCTGAAGACGTCAGGAGGACAGGCCGCGGCCCTGCTGCTGCCGGCCGCGCTGCCGCTGGCCGCCAGCGTGATCTTCACCACCACGACGGCGGCAGACGGCAGCTTCCTGCTCTCCGTACCGGCCGGCAGCTACACCCTCACCCTCACCCTACCCAACTTCGGCCTCGACCGGCGCAGCGCGGCCGTGCGCGCCAACGAGGTCAGCCGCGTGGCCGACGTGCGGCTGCACGCGCTCGATCCGGTGGTGGTTCCGGTCGGTGCGGCCGGCGGCAAAGTCACGAACAGCCTGGCAAACACCAGCCTGGAATTTCCGGCCGGCGCGCTCGCGGCCACCCAGCAGACACGCGTGACTTATCTGCCCAATGACGCGCTGCCAGGCTACTTTGCCGATGGCTCGATTCCGATGGGATTTGCAGCCCTGGAGCCGGAAGGGCTGGTCTTTCCATCGGGCAAGGAGGCGCTGTGGACGGTGGCTTACACCGGCACACTGCCCGTCGGGACCGACACGCTCTGCTATTGGTGGGACGGCAAGACCAACCGCTGGCGCGATCCGGTGCCGGGGAAGGTGGTAGACGCGGGCGGGGGGAAGAAGGCGCTGCAGGCGCGGGTGACGCACTTCTCGGCCTACGGCCATGCAATGCCCGGCGTGGCGGGCCAGGTGGTCGGGGGCGGGGAGTACGTCTCCGCGCCGCCCAACTCAGGCCAGGGCCCGTGCGGCACCCTCTGCGCGGGCTCGGAGACGAACGCAGGCACGGGCGCGCTGGCCGAGAGCTACGACTTCCAGTCCGTGAACGCGGCGGTCTTCCCGGTCGGCCTGGCGATCCGCTACGCCACGGACAACGACACGTCGTCCGTCACTGCGCGGGTGCCTTTCACCATCACCAGCCAGACGCCCGCGCGGGCGGAATGGCGGCTGGAGTTCCAGGGGAAGACCTATGCCGGCGAGGGCTACAATGCCCTGGCCGTGTGGGACACCCGTAACGGGCTCGGCTTCCGGGTGGCACCCGGGCTTTACGAGTTCAACGCGACGGAGACGTTCTACTACGACAGCGGCGCGCAGCCCGCGATGGCCGTCAAAGGCGCGGTGGACGTGCGCCGTGGGGATATCTGGCCGTTCGGCTTCAACTGGATCAGCAACTACGACACGCTATTGGTCGACCATTCTGCGCTCGTGACGATCATCCAGGCCGACGGCCAGTACCTCAGCTACCTGCGCCAGCCTGACGGCAGTTACAAGCCCACCGCAGGCGACACGGGTGTGCTGGTGCAGAACCCGTCGCGCACGTGGACGCGCACCTCCCCGGCCGGCGGCGTGGAGACCTGGGACAGTCTGGGGCGCCTGGTCCGCCTCGAGGACCCCAACGGCAATGTCCAGACGCTCGGCCACGAGCCGCTGGGCACCCCACCGGTGGAAGGCAAGTGGGGGCTGACGAACCGCCTCGTCACCATCACCGACTCCAGCGGTAATGTTACGACATTGACCTACGGGCCGGACGGCTATGTCTCGACGGTGACTAACGCCATCGGCCGGGCATACGCCTTCGCCCATGACGCGGCCGGCAACCTGACCCGCATCACCGACCCGCTCGGCCGGGCAGTTACGTACGAGTATGATGGCAAGCATATGCTCACCGCATACACGGACGCGGTGGGCGCGGCCACCCGGATCGAGTACGACGCCCAGGGCCGGGCGGTGCGCCATACGGATGCCCTGGGCGGGCGGCGGATGACGACCTACGGAGCGGGCGAGAACACGATCACCGACGAGCTCGGCAACAGGACAACCTACACCTACAATAACTACGGTGCGATCACCCGGGTGACCGCACCGCTGGGGGCCACCAACTACACATTCGACGCGCAGCGCCGCGTCGTGGCGGTGGACCGGCCGTACCAGAAGTACACCTACGACAACGGGGGTAACCTGACGAGCGCCAGCGGGGTGACGTCGGAGTCGATGATCTATGTTCCCGGCACCAACCGGCTCGCCACCTACACGAATACGGCGGGCTACACGTCCCATTTCACGTATGACGGGCAGGGCAACCTGACACGCGTGGTGGATCCGCTGGGCAACACCACTACGATGTCGTACAACGCGGCCGGGCAGGTCACCCGAGTGACGGATCCCCTCAACCACAGCCTGCAACTGGAGTACAACGCGCAGGGGCAGTTGGTGCGTGGCACCGACCCACTCGGCCACGTGAACACGGCGGAGTACGACGCGGCCGGGAATCCCGCGCGGCAGACGGATGCGGAGGGGCATGCGACGGCCTACGCTTACGATGAAGGCAACCGCGCGACAGCCGTGACCGATGCACTGGGCGGGGTCACCCGGTACGACTACGACCGCAATAGTAGCCTGACCCGGGTGACCGACGCCCGGGGGAACAGCACGAGCTTTACCTACGACCCGCTGGGCCGCGCCACGCGCGTCAGCGCCCCCATGGATCGCTCGGTCAGCGTCACCTACGATGCGGTGGGTAACGTACGCTCCGCAACCGACCCCAACGGGGCTACGCTGCAGTTCGCGTACGACGCGGCGGGCCGTTTGACCTCGACGCAGTATCCGGGCGGCAGCGCGACATACCGCTATGGTGAGAACAACGACCTGGCGGGCTATATCGACACCAGCGCCGCGGTGACGTACACCTATTCGACTGGGCTGGTGGGCCAGCCGGACA
>JAUPKO010000368.1 GCA_030837395.1 Actinomycetota bacterium
CGGGGCCTTCTTCTTGAGCACGCTGTCGATGCGAGTCTTGCCGGCCTTACGAAGCCCGACCGGGCCGCCGTATTTGGCCAGCAGGGCCAGCACCGCGGGGTGGGCCAGATTCGCCCCCAGCGCCCGCTCTAGGGCCGGGTGCACGCTCAGCAGCAGGTTGCGCACCCGGTTGGTCTGCGCGGCCACCTGGTCCTTGAGATCGTCGTCGTGCCCGACCAACACCGCCAGGTCGGCCAACGCCGGACCGGCGATGTCCACCGAGCGCAACGCGTGCGGCATCGTCCGCGCGGCGTCGGCGATGATGTACGCGTCGCGGGCATCAGTCTTCGCGTTCCCCGGGTGCAGGTCCGCGATCCGGCGCATCGACAACCGGGGCAGACACTACACCGGGATGCCCATCGCCTGGGCCACCGCGACCGGCAACGCACCGATCGAGGCGGGCTGGTCCACCACGACCACCAGCCCGGACGGCTCACCCAACTGTGTGAACAGCGCGCGCAAGGCGGCCTCGTCGTTCGCGATCGCCTTGTCGTAGCGCAGCTTGCCCGCCAGGTCCAACGCCGTCGCGTGATGCTCGGCCTTACCCACATCCAAACCGCAGAACACCCTGTAGCTCATATCGTCGAGCCCTACTTCCCAACCAGGTCCGGCCAGCACAGTGTCAGCGCCCGGCAGCCACGTTACGAAGAGACCAACATCAAATCATTGGCCATGTCCGGAATCAGCGATCCACCGACACCACCGGTCCCGGTGACAACACCCCCCGGATCATTCACAACAGGGGCAGTAAGTCATGCCGGGCCGGCAGCCAGACAACCCCTTCCGGGCCCGACACGTAACGGGTTGGGGTGGAAGCCCTGGAACCGCAGACGAACCTTGGGCAGCCCCCACCCGGGATGACAGACACTTCCCCGCGCGGTGCGACTCTCGGGCCACACAGGCGTTCCGGGAAGCAGTGGTCGGCGCCGCGACTTGGACGTCCACAAGAATTTCGCTGTCAAACTGTAAGCATGCACAAAGACGAAACCACCAGGCCCGACCACCCTTCTAGGCACAAGCCCAAGTCCTCACCTTCTCCCGAATCTGGTGCAATGCCAGATGGCGCCACAACAGCGAAGATCCTCGTCGTGTTCGGCGACCTACGTGGATGGAATCGGCAGCACATTCTGCAGTGCATCACCGACAACCCGAATCGGATCTTGCACGCCGATGCAGATTTCGCGACGGTGAGCGTTGCGACGGAAACGGTTCGGGGCCCCGTCGTCCACGACGACATCGAGGGGGCGACGCGAACCATCGCTGTCTATGCAGGGAACCGCATTCCGGCATGGGTGACGCAGCGAGAGCTCGCAACTTTCGGGTGGGTGCCCGGCGACGAACTTCCCTTAGTAAACGCGTTAGAGGAGGTGAATGTCCTCCTCCTCGATATCGACGACCGCGGGCAGGTCTCCGGCTTCACCCGCCACTGCTTTCTCGAGCATGTGCCGCGTCCGCTGGAGAGAATCACCATCGCGCTTGCAGACGGACACGGGCCATCCGTCCCCGTTCGCGTGCTAGAAACTGGCGCCGAGCTGACCTTCGACGGTGCAACGATCCCCTTCTCAGTCATGTCGTCCACCAGCGACGACCTCCCACCCGCGACACTCCTACAAACGCACGGCTGGTGTGTCGAACCATGTGCGGCAGCCAAAACCGACACCTTCAAAGCCCTGCTCGCCCTGTCAGAGAAGATCGAATCCCATGCCGCCGTCGTGCTCGGACGTGCCTTGACGACCAGCGTCACCGTCCACGAACCGGATGGCATCGCTGACTCCCCGGCACTGCCCTTGCTCCCGAACGATGTGCGTAATGCGCTCCTTCGCTACGCCCTCGACAACAAGCACCCCGACACCAACAATCAGACCCCCAACCCACCGACACCGTGACCCCAAACACACCGACACGGTGACCCCATCACGGCCAGCCCGGTGCCCCTTGGACTGCGTAAGCCGTCCGGGGCACCGGCCCGGGAACCGGTACATCCCTGCCACCCTCCTCACCGTGCTCCCCGTCCGGCACACCGGGCACATACGGCCACCTTGGCACTCCTCGAGCCTCAGGCGCGGCGCCAGCCGCAGAACACCGACCCGGTCACCCCATACCCGCCAGTTGAACCCCTCGCGCCACACACCACCACGGCACCCTGTTGCCCCGGGGGCTGGCCCGATTTCCTTTAGAAAGCTCTTCAAGGGCGTGGATTCTGGATCTGCGGCTGGTTTGGGGTCTGCTGCACGGGCGAATTCGGCGGTTTCGGTCGTCGCTGGGTCTGCTGTGAAGCGGAACAGGGTCGGGTTCGGCCTGGGCCTGCCGGTTGTCCTGGCGTGTGAGCCGATTCCGGCGGTCTGTCACCGGCTGTGGGCCGCGATTTGAGGGTTTTTGGGCAGGCTGACGCTGGGCTGGGGGCTGCTGGTGTGTCAACGCTTCACTTCATGGCTTCGTTTAGGGCGGTGGCCGCGGTGGTAGATGAGGTGTACTCGCCGGTCCGGGGCCGATTGCGGGCGCAGCGACGGCGGCGCGACTGGTGGTGGGGCTGGTGGTGGGGCTGGTGGTGGTTGCCTGGTTGCTTTTGCGGTTGGCGGCGAACTGTCGGCGACCGTCGCGGAGCATGGTGAAGTTCACTGGGGCGAAGTTGCGTGAGCGGCGAAACACGTGCCCGGCCCAGCCGAAGCGCCGGTTGTTTCGCGCCTTGGCGCACTGTTCGCAGGCGTCGGTCTGTGTCTGCGTCGCCGACGAATCGTGGTGTTGCTGACACCGCAAGTAGCGCGATGCCGCCTCGTGTAGACGGTTGTAGTGCTTTTCGAGTCCCGGATGCTTCCGTGCGGCGGCACGGGTAAG
>JAUPKO010000369.1 GCA_030837395.1 Actinomycetota bacterium
CGTGCCCCGAGGGTACCCCCGGAATCGTTGACTTACGCTGAACGGCATGTCGTCGACTGACACGTTCACTGTGATGACCGTTTGCTTGGGCAACATCTGCCGATCGCCCATGGCAGCGTCCGTGCTCCGGCACAAGGCCGCGGCAGCGGGGCTGACCGACCTCGTGGCGGTCGAATCCACCGGCACCGGCGGCTGGCATGTGGGTGAGGGCGCCGACGCCAGGGCCCAAACCACGCTGCGGGCCAACGGCTACGACGCCAGCCACACGGCACGGCAATTCCGCCGCGACGAGGCCCGCCACGTGGACCTGCTCCTGGCCATGGACACGGCCAATCTGGAGTCCCTGCGCAGGGTGCTCGGGCCCGACCCCCGGGTACGCATGTTCCGCTCGTTCGACCCCGCACTGGCGCGGCTGACGCCACCGGACCCCCGACTGGACGTACCCGACCCCTATTACGGCGGCAACGACGGCTTCCGACAAGTGCTGGCGATGGTGGAGCGTGCCGCTGACGGCCTCGTGGCGCACCTGAGGGCAACTGTGCCGGACGCGGGCAACTGAGTCCCGTGGACGTGCCTGCGCGGCGCACCTGGCGCAAAACCCGACCGGGTGCGCCGCCGGCCTACTACCGGATTGAGGCAGCCGGGCTGGACTGGTTGCGGGTGCCGGCCGGTCCGCCGGTGCCCGAAGTGCTGACAGTGGCGGCGGACCGAATCGTGTTGCAGCGGGTGAGCACGCTGGCACCCACGGCCGCCGGCTGTGAGGACTTCGGCCGGCGGCTGGCGCTGCTGCATCAGCATCCCGCCTCGTTCGGCTGTGCTCCGGCCGGGGTCCAACAGTCCAGTGGCTACATCGCCGATCTTCCCTTGCCCTTCGGGCGATGGGACGACTTCGGCACCTTCTACGCCGAGGCACGGGTGGCACCGTACGTGCGTGTACTCGCCGACGGCGGCGGGCTGGGCGGGTCATCGGCGGCGACCTTCGAGGCCCTGATCGATGCCCTGTCCGACCCGTCCTCCGGAGTCAGCGGGCCGGGTGAACCCGCGAGCCGAATCCACGGCGACTTGTGGTCCGGAAACGTGCTGTGGGGCGCGGACCCGGACAACGGACAGGTCACGGGTTGGTTGATCGACCCGGCGGCGCACGGTGGTCATCGCGAAACCGACCTGGCGATGTTGGCGCTGTTCGGTCTGCCCGGACTCGACCACGTGCTTGCCGGCTACGACCAAGTGGCCCCACTGGCGCCAGGCTGGCGCAGTCGCACTGCTCTGCACCAGGTGCATCCGTTGCTGGTGCACGCAGTGCTGTTCGGTGGGGGCTACCTGGCGCGCGCTCGCAGCGCAGCGGTTGCGGCCTTGCGGGCGGTGTGAGGCGTTCGGCCACACGGTGGCGTGGTGGTCGCGCCATCAACGTCGTTGGCTGGCTACCGTGGACGCCATGATCGACACCGACCTCGTGGCTGCCGCCAAAGGGATGGCGATGGAGGCCGTCGGCACTGTGATCCGCCACGACGACCTCGCCGACCGTGGCCGTGTTACGCAGTTCAAGGCCGTACGCCGGATGCAGGTGCGCAAGGCCAAGCGGAACTGGTCCGAACTCAGTTGGACGGACCGAGCCGGGGTCCTGGCTCGGCAGATTCGGCCGTGACCGGGTCGGGCTGATCGGCTGGCGTCCGGGCATCAAAGCGCTCGAGGCCGAAGATGTGCTCGGACCACCACCGCCGAAGCGGTGCGGTTCGGGCATCGGCAGCCGCAGCCCGGGCCCGAGCCCTGATCATCTTGTTCGGGTGATCGTGGTACCGCAACGCCGCCCATGGCGAGCCGGGCCGGGCTAATCGCAGTGAGCCCCACCAACCAAACACCGGATTGAGCACCGCCAACGCCGCGAGAAACAGCCGGCCTTTGAGCACCGTGACGGCGGTGGGCAGGATCCAGAAGGCAACGAACAGGGCGGGCATCACGGCTCGCAGGTGTGGGTCGGCGCGATCTGGCCCGGGCGGGTTGTCGGGTGCGGCGACTATCAAGGCCGCAGCCATGACTGTCATAGCGACGGTGATGGCGTCCACCGAGAGTGAACCCTCTGGTTTCCAGTAGACATCGTCGAGGTGCAGGATCAGCGCGAACTCGTCGAGCACTAGTGCCGCGCCGAGGCCGAACAGCACCGCTCCGACACCGTGCCACAGGCTCACCCGCGCGGCCGCCATGAGCAGCACGCCGCCGATCAGCAGGGCGATCACACCGGGGACCACGTGGTGGATGTGCAGGTCCCCGGAGGTCACATTCTTGACCGGGCCCTTGCCTGCTCGGATCGACCGGGTGATGGTGCGAGTGACCATGAACGTCACGACGAAGGCGGTGAGAGCCAGGAATAGTGACAGCCGTCCGGACACGACGATCTCGCGGCGGAAGAACTCGAGCATGTGCTCACCTCATCCCGTTGCACTGACCGGCACTGGCTCGTTGACTCCAGTCTGCCCCGGCCCCGTGCGCAATGAACACGCGGTCGGTAGACCTAACGGCCATGTCGTGGGAACTCATGGATCGGCGCGTCCGGGTACCACCGCTGAATCGACAGGAGGCCCCACTGCGGCGGCGGGCGCCCCCACGGTCGTCGGCGATCCGCCGTCGAAATTCGGACCGGCGTCGACGCCTCGCAAGGCGGCATTGAGCGCCGCACCCAGGAACGCCGACAGCGAGATGGCGAAGGCGTAGAGCATCACGGCGATCGGCGTCGCCAGCACCCCGTAGATGGACGCATCGGAATACAGGCGTCGCAGGTAGTACGACAGGAACACCGCGCCGGCCCACCAGCCCGCCACCATCAACAAGGCGCCCGGCAGCGAGGTGATGATCGCCGGCCGATCTGTGAGCGAGAGATGCAACACCGCTGTCAACACGGCCAGCCCCAACGCACCAGCAAGCAGCACAGACGCCGTAGTCACCAACCAGACGGGCAGTCCGATCCAGTCCCCCACCCGAGTCGGGCCGAACGACAGCACCGGCACGGCAACCGCCAGAATCACCGCCACCGCCACCAACACCGCCACGGAAATGAGCCGAATGCGCACGTAGCCCCGTTGCCGGAACTGCCCGTTGACGATCATGTTGGTCTCGACGAACGTCTGGATACTGCGGGAACCGGCCCACAGCGCCACCACGAAACTCGCCAACGACAACCCCGCCTCACCGGTCGTGAAAACTTCAGTGACCAGCGGTTCAACGTAGTCGGTGACGACTTCCGAAGTGAGGTACTGCGCAGCGAGCGCCAAGATGTCGGCCTGCAACTGGGCGACCGCGGTGGTAGGCAACATCCTGTCCACCAGGCCCACCACGCTGACGCCGCCGAGCAACAAGAACGGCAGCGAGAACACCAACCAGAAGGCGCCTTCCGCGCTCAGCCCCAGCAGCCTGCGGTACACCAGGATCCGCCAGTACCGGGCGCCGAAGGCGACCGCGGGGTGGTCGAGCCGCCGCCTCCGCACGGGCCTACGGTAGCGCCATGACGACCACCGCACCGGGCCACGACGACTACTTCGGACCGCTGGCAGCGACCCACGAGGTGATCAACCAGCCGCAACCCCTCCCGGACTTCGACGCTGTGGCCAGCGACGCCGCCTTGGTCGATGGCCTGCACGCCTTCGGCGCCGACCCCACCAGTGTCTCGGACATCGGGCGAGCCGCCGGGGCGGCCGAAGCGTGGCACACCGGCTACCTCGCCGACACCTACACACCTGTGCTGCACACCCACGACCGCTATGGCCGACGTATCGACGAGGTGGAGTTTCATCCGGCCTGGCACGAGTTGATGGCCACTGCCGTGGGGCACGGACTGCACGCCGCCCCATGGGTGTCCGCAGCGCCGGCCCCGCATGTGACCAGGGCGGCCGGCTTCATGGCCTGGTACCAAGTCGAGGCCGGGCACGGCTGTCCGATCTCGATGACTTACGCAGCGGTGCCGGCCCTGCAGGTCGACCCGGCCCTGGCCGCCCGCTACGTGCCGGGCCTGGCCAGCACGACCTACGACTTCGGGCTCCGTCCGCCAGCGGAAAAGCATGGCTTGATCGCCGGGATGGCCATGACCGAGAAGCAAGGCGGTTCCGACGTCCGGGCCAACACCACCAGGGCATACGCCGAGGGCGAAGCGTTCCGGCTGGTCGGCCACAAGTTCTTCTGCTCGGCGCCGATGTCGGACATCTTCCTCGTGTTGGCCCACGACGGCGATGCGGGTCTGAGTTGCTTCGTGGTGCCGCGGGTCCTGCCTGACGGCACCCGTAACCCGTTCCACATCGCGCGACTAAAGAACAAGCTCGGCAACCGTTCGAACGCCTCGAGCGAGATCGAGTTTCCGGGCACCTATGCCGAGCGCCTCGGTGAACCCGGACGAGGTGTGCGAACCATAGTCGAGATGGTGTCGGCCACCCGGCTGGACTGCGTGCTGGGCTCGGCCGCCCTGATGCGCCGGGCCTTGACCGAGGCAGGCTGGCATGCCGCGAACCGCTCGGCCTTCGGGCGCACGTTGATCGATCAGCCGCTGATGCGCACGGTGCTCACAGATCTCGCGCTTGAGGTGGAGGCGGCCCAGTGGCTGGGGTTGCGGTTGGCCGCCGCGGTGGACCGCGGCGAACACGCCCTGCGCCGCATCGGCCTACCCATGAGCAAGTACTACGTCTGCAAGCGGGCGCCCGGGCAGATCTTCGAGGCGATGGAGGCCCTGGGCGGGTCCGGCTACGTCGAGGATTCCGGACTGCCGCGGCTGTATCGGGAGGCTCCGGTGAACTCGATCTGGGAGGGATCGGGCAGCATCAACGCGTTGGACCTGTTGCGCGCACTGGCCCGCTCACCGGAGTCCTTGGAGGCCTGGCTGGCGGAGGTCGCCCTGGTGCGCGGCGTCGACCCGGGCACCGACTCGGCGATCGTCGGCGTGCTGGATGCGCTCAGCTCGCCGCCAGCCGAACTCGAGGGCCAGGCACGCTGGCTCGCCGAACAGATGGCCCTGCTGTTGGCCGCCTCGCAACTGGTGCAACATGCCCCTGACGGCGTGGCCGAGGCATTCATCATCCGCAGGTTCGCCCGGAGCTCGGGCACGATCGGCGCCACCCGGGCGGGAGCCGACACCGCCGTGCTCGATCGTGCGCTGACGGTGCGCTGAGGCCCGGCCTACTGCTGCACCGCCAGCGCCCCCAACCGGGACAAGCACCGGTAATAGTTCTTGCGGTAGCCGCCTGTGAGCATGTCCGGCGGGAAGATCTCCGTGAGCGCGTGCCCCGAACCCGCCACAGCCACCTGGCGGTCGTAGAGCCGATCCACCAACACCACCAGGCGCAGAGCGTCGGCCTGGTCACGCAGCGCATGCACCTGGCGCAGGCACAACAGCGACAACCCTTTGACCAGCGCGCCGTACTTGGACGGGTGCACGCGTCGCAGATGCGCCAGCAGGGCGTCGAAGTCGTCAACGGCAGAATCTGGTGTGGTGGCGGCGAGGTCAATCAGATCGGCGTCGTCGAATACTTCGGCCGCACGCACCCGACCACGGTGGCGATAGTCCTGACCATCGATCCGCAGCACCTCGAAGTGGGCCGACAGGCCTTGAATCTCCCGAAGGAAGTCGTCGGCGGCGAAGCGGCCCTCACCCAGGCGGTCCGGCAGGGTGTTGCTGGTGGCGGCCAACCGGACGCCGTTGTCGACGAGTTGGCCCAGAAACGTCGACATCAGCACGGTGTCGCCGGGATCATCGAGTTCGAACTCGTCGATGCACACCAGGCGATGACCGGCGAAGGCCGCCACTGCGGGTGCGAACCCGAGCACCCCCACGAGGTTCGTGAACTCGACGAAGGTGCCGAATGCTTTGGGGCCGGGGTGGTCGTGCCACAGCGCCGCCAGCAGGTGGGTCTTGCCCACTCCGAAGCCGCCGTCGAGGTACACCCCGGGGCGCAGTTCGGGCGGTTCGCTGCGTCGGCGCAACCAGCGCAACCCTCCGGCGGTTGGAGCCGGGGGCACGGCGAACGCTCGCAAGGCCGCGACCGCGGCGCCCTGGGTGGGCTCGCCCGGATCCGCGAGGTAGGAGTCGAAACTCACTCGGGCGAACTGCGGCGGCGGCACCAGCGAGGCCAACAACTCACCATCGGTCAGGACGGGAAGACGGCTGGTCAGACTCGTGACTCCCACGGCCGCCACCCTAGGACACCGCACAGGTGCGGGGCGACAATGCCCACATGCACGTGCTCACACCCGGCCCCGGGCCCGACCTCACCGACGATGACCTACTTCGGCTGTACGCGTGGCCGACCGACCGACTGTTCCTGCGCGCCAACATGGTGACCACAATCGATGGTGCCGTGCAGGGCCCGGATGGGGTGTCGTCGTCGATCTCGAATGAGGCGGACCGACGTGTGTTCCTGCTCCTGCGGCACACCAGCGATGCTGTGATCATCGGCGCCGGCACGGTGGCCACCGAGGGGGTGGGGCCGATCCCTGTGCCCGAACATCGTCGCGACCTGCGCGCCGCACGAGGGCAACTGCCACGACCGCCGCTGGTGGTGGTGTCCAACCGCGCAAGCCTGCCGCCCACGGCGCCGGCTTTTACCGGACCCCACGGCCGCACAACCGTGATGGTCGTTCCCGAGTCCGCCCCCGCCGACCGCGTAACAACACTGCGGGACGTCTGTGACGTCCTGGTCATCGGCGGCGACACCGTCGATCTGGCAGCTATGCTCGTCGCCCTGGCGGACCGTGGCTTGACCCGACTGTTGACCGAAGGTGGACCCGTGCTGCTTGCAGCCCTGATGGGGCATGTCGACGAGATCTGCCTGACGACGGTGCCGACTGTGCAGGGTGCGATCGCGGGACAGCCGGCGCGACCAGCCCCGGATCTGCTGGCCGGTCGGCCCGTGACTGCGACTGCACCACGGTTGGGTCACCTCATCGTGGCACAGGACACTCTCCTGGCCTCCTGGCGATTCCAGCCGCCCGAGCAGGCTGACACAATGGGGGACGTTGGGCGCAATCGCGTCCATTCCCCACATGAGGAGGCTCCTATGACAGGCACCGATGACGTGAAGGCCAAGGCGACTGACGCCGCTGCCGACGTGAAGGCCAAGGCCGAAGAGGTCGTCGAGAAGGTCAAGGAAGTTGTCGCCGACGTGACCCACAAGCACGCCGACAAGCCTGCTGCCGCAGTCAAGACCACCACCGACTTCGTCGACTCCAAGACCGGCGGCAAGACCGCTCCGGTCTCCGACAAGGTCAACCAGGCCGCGCAGGCCGCCACCGGCGCCGTGAAGGCCGTCGTTCCCGAGCCCGCGTCGGACGCCCCCGCGGCAGACGCCGGCACCGAAGCCTGATCGACCACATCACAGGGCACGGCAGAGCACCGCTGGGATCGCACCATGATTGA
>JAUPKO010000370.1 GCA_030837395.1 Actinomycetota bacterium
CGAGCCGTACCTGTCGCACGTGTTGATGGTGGCCGCACTCACCGCCCACTACGGCGGTGATGAGGACCAGATCATGGCCGCGGCCCTGCACGACGCCGTCGAGGACCAGGGCGGTGAGCCGGTCGCGGTCGAGATCGGCCGTCGGTTCGGGCCGCGGGTCGAGCAGATCGTGCGCGAATGCAGCGATTCGATCGCTCCGCGCGGAGCCGAGAAGGCGCCTTGGCGGGAGCGCAAGGAGGCCTACATCGCCACCCTCACGGCCCCGGACGAGCACGGCTCGAGGCTGGTCGAGGCCTGCGACAAATTGGCGAACCTGCGTGACATCGTCGAGGATGTCGCGGCCCGGGGAGACGCGGCCTTCGAGCAGTTTCGCGGTGGGCGCGAGGGCACCGTGTGGTACTACGAGACCCTCGGCGAGGTGTTGCTGCCGCAGGTGCCCGAGGTGCAGGCAGCCTACGACGAGCAGCTGCGCATGTTGCGCGCCTTGCTGGCCTGAGGCGTGATGGGGGAGGCCTCCGGCGGTGCCGATCGAGATGGTGCCAGCAGTCCCGTTTCCCCTTACCCTGGCACGGGAGGAGGTCGTCATGGCTGCTGGGCAACCGTTCGATCCCGACGCTGACCAGGTTCCGCCTGCAGGTGCCCCGGTGGGTCGGCGGGTGGTGCTGGGCATCGTCGGTCTCGGGCTGCTCGGGGTCGCGTTCGGCAAACCGATCGGCGACGGCATCGCGACGCTGGCCCAGGATGATCCGACCGGGTTGTCGGCGCTGATCCCGGCTGCGGGCGGGTTCCGGTACTACTCAGTGGTCAGTACTGACCCGGTTGTTTCACGCGCGGACTTCCGGTTGCCGGTGGGTGGCCTGGTGGCGGCGGCGAGGGAGTTCGACTACGCGGGATTGGCCGCCCTGCCGCAGACCAGCATCACCCGTGACTTCCAGTGCGTCACAGGCTGGCGCGTGCCGGACGTGGCGTGGTCCGGCGTGCTGCTGCGGGACGTGTTGGCCCTGGTCGCCCCCGACCCGGCTGCAACGGCCGTGGCGTTCGACTCCTACGACGGGGAGTACACCGAGTCGCTCACCCTCGAGCAGGCGATGCGCGACGACATCCTGGTGGCCACCTCGATGCTCGGGGCCCCGGTAACCGACCAGCACGGCGGGCCGGTGCGATTGTTCGTCGGGCCGATGTACGGCTACAAGTCGCTCAAGTGGCTCTCCGGAATTCGGCTCACGGCCGCAGTGGAGCCGGGCTACTGGGAGGTCCGGGGGTACGCCGCCGATGCCTGGGTGGGGGGTTCCAATGGCCGCCGCGATGAGCCGGTCTGAGCCCGTCCCGGTGGTGCTGCGGTTTGACCGTGCCGAACGGTGGGGCCACCGGGCCTTCGCGCTGCTGATGGGGGTCTGCCTGGCCACGGCGGCTCTGCTGTACCTGCCGGGGTTGGGCGGCATCGTGGGCCAGCGCGATGTGGTGCGGATGGTGCATCTGGTGGCGGGCTTCGCCCTGCCGGTGCCGTTGGTGCTCGGCTACGCCGCATCGGGCCGGTTTCGTGCCGATACCCGCCGGCTGGGCAGGTTCACCGAGGTCGACTGGCGGTGGCTGCGGGCGGGCGATCGGCGCGCGGCGGCGTTGCCGGTGGGCAAGTTCAACGCCGGTCAAAAACTCAACTCAGCGTTCACTGTGGGTGCCCTGATCGTCATGGTCGCCACAGGCGCGGTGATGACCTTCGCCTCGGCGTTCCCGGACCACGTGCGCACCGGCGCGACGTTCACCCACGACTGGGTGGCACTGGCGGTGGCCGTGGTGCTGGCCGGCCACGTCTACATGGCTTACGGTGATCCGGGCGCCCGGGCGGGCATGCGGACCGGGGTGGTGACGGCGCAGTGGGCGGCGACGCACCACCCGGGCTGGCTCGGTGGCGACGATGCCGACCCTCGGCAACTTTGATGTGCGGCCCCGGCGCGCATCCTTGCCGCAGATTCGACAATCTTTGACCATGACAGGTTTCGTGGTATTCGACAGCAAGTCCTATGACCGCAACTCCCTCGGCCCGCTGGCCGAATCGGCTGGGGTGACACTGCGCTTCGACGAGCATCGGTTGAGTGAGAACACCCTGCCACTGGTGCGCAAGTCCGTGGGCGTATGCGCCTTCGTCAACGACCAGTTGGGCCGCGAGGTGATCGAGGGACTCGCCGAGGCCGGCGTCAAGATGATCGCGATGCGATGTGCCGGATTCAACAACGTCGACCTTGAGGCCGCCGCTGAGCACAACATCCGCGTCACCAGGGTGCCGGCCTACTCCCCGTACGCCGTCGCCGAGCACGCCGTGGCATTGCTCATGGCCTTGAACCGCAAGGTGATCAGGGCGAACTCGCGTGTGCGCGATATGAACTTCACCCTCGACGGGTTGGTCGGCTGGGATATGAACGGCAAGACGGTCGGCCTGATCGGCACGGGAAAGATCGGCAAGATCGCCGGCCAGATCTTCAAGGGGTTCGGCATGCGGGTGATCTGCTGGGATCCCTACCCGGACCACGCCTGGGCCGAGGCAGCAGGGTGCGAGTACGTGCCCCTGGAGGAGTTGGGCCGCGAATCGGACGTCATCAGCATCCACGTGCCGCTGTTGCCCGAGACGCACCACATCATCAACGCCATGAGCATCGCCGAGTTCAAGCGCGGCGTCTACCTGATCAATGTCAGCCGCGGGGCGTTGGTCGACACCAAGGCGCTCATCAAGGCCCTCAAGAACGGCCACGTGGCGGGGGTGGCGCTGGACGTCTACGAGGAGGAGGAGGGCAAGTTCTTCGAAGACCACTCCGGCCACATCATGCAGGACGACAAACTGGCGCGGCTGCTGACGTTCCCGAACGTGATCATCACCTCCCACCAGGCGTTCCTCACCGAAGATGCCTTGAACGAGATCGCGCGCGTCACGATCGAGAACATGCGTCGCTTCGAAGCTGGCGAGGAACCGCTGCCCGACACCTTGCTCGGCCCCAGCGGCCCGGTGTAGGTCGGCCCGGCGGGGACGGGCATCAGCACCTCGCCAGGGTCCATAGTCCCTTACGGATTCGGCGCACGTGGGGCAGTGTGAGGGGAGGTGCGTGAGGAGGTGGTGGGCCCGTGCGGTGGTGGCGTGAGCACAGTGGTTGGGTCGTGTTGGTGCCAGCCACGGTGCTGCTGATCGTTGGGGCGGCCGCGGCACTGATGGGCGCACCGGTGGTGCGCGACGGTTGTTGGCTGGTGGCCGGTCTGCTGGGATTGGCGGCGACGTTGACCGCTGTGGTGCGTGGGCTGATCGAACGGTCGGCCGGGGTCGATGTGCTGGCGTTGCTGGCGATTGTCGGTGCGATCTGGACCCAGGAGTACCTCGCGGCCGCCCTCATCGCGGTGATGGTCGGCACAGGCACCGTGCTGGACCAGTGGGCTGAGGCCTCGGCGCGGCGGGAGTTGAGCCTGTTGCTGGCACGTTCCCCGCGGGTCGCGCACAGGGTCGATGGCGAGGCCGTGACCGATATCGGTGTGGCGGAGGTCCTTGTCGGGCAGGAGCTGCTGGTCGGTTCGGGTGAGATCGTGCCGGTCGATGCACGACTGCTGGCGGACGGCACGTTCGATGAGTCGGCGTTGACCGGGGAGTCGGCCCCGGTCGACCGTGCCGCCGGGGACCCGGTTCGCAGCGGCATCGTCAACGCCGGCACCCCCGTGACCATGGTCGCCACAGCAGTGGCAGCCGACAGCACCTACGCGGACGTGGTGCGTTTGGTCGAGTCCGCGCAGGCGGAATCGTCGCCCTACGTGCGGTTCGCCGATCGAATCGCCTGGTGGTTCATCCCGCTGTCATTGGCCCTGGCGGGGGTCGCCTGGATCGTCAGCGGCGATCCGAAGCGCGCCGTCGCGGTGCTGGTGGTGGCCACCCCCTGCCCGCTGCTGCTGGCAGTACCGGTGGCGGTGATCTCCGGGGTGTCGCAGGCGGCACGCCGCGGGGTGGTCATCAAAGGGGGGCAGATGCTGGAGCGGCTCGCGGAGGGGCGCGTGCTGCTGTTCGACAAGACCGGGACCCTCACGGTCGGCCGTCCCACCCTGGTCAGCCTGCACACGGCGCCGGGCGTCGAAGCCGACGCGGTGCTGGCCGCCGCGGCGAGTCTGGATCAGGCCTCGCCCCACGTCCTGGCCAGCGCCATCGTACGGGCTGCCCGCGAGCGGGGGCTGGAGTTGTCCATGCCCACGCACGTCACCGAGGTGCACGGCCACGGCATCCACGGACGGGTGCACGGCGTCGAGGTGGGTATCGGGAAGGCGAGCTGGATCCTTGGTGACCAGCGGCCGCCCTGGTTCCGCCACGCCCGGTCCGAGGCGGACCTCGAGGGCGCCGTGACCATCCTCGTGTCGTTGGCGGGCGAGCCCGCGGGTGCGCTGTTGTTCTACGACCGGCTGCGCACCGAGACCCCCCGGATGCTGCGGCGGCTGCGCGCAGCCGGGCTGACCCGCATGGTGCTCGTCACCGGTGACAGGTCGGACGTGGCCGAATCGGTGGGCCGACTGGCCGGGGTGGATGTCGTGAGGTCTGAGCAGACTCCGGCCGAGAAGGTCGCGGTGGTGCACGAGGAACGTGCATTCGGCCCGGTGATCATGGTGGGTGACGGCATCAACGACGCGCCGGCCCTGGCCGCCGCGGACGTGGGGGTCGCGATGGCCGGCCGCGGTGCGACGGCGTCGTCGGAGGCGGCCGGAATCGTGCTCACGGTCGATCGCATCGATCGGCTGGCCGATGCAATCGCCATCGCTCGGCGTGCCCGTCGGATCGCCGCGCAAAGTGCGTGGCTGGGCATGGGCCTGTCCGCCGTCGCGATGCTCGCGGCGGCCTTCGGCCTGTTGCCGGCGGCAGCCGGTGCGCTGCTGCGAGAGGTGATCGATGTGCTCGCCATCGCAAACGCCCTGCGGGTGCGAATGTTCCGGCCGCCGACGGCCGCGGCGATGCCACCGGCCCGGATGGAACTGCTCA
>JAUPKO010000371.1 GCA_030837395.1 Actinomycetota bacterium
CGAGTGGAAGGCCCTGTCCGGCCGGGAGGTCATCGCTGCCTTCGCACTCGCCTACGAGCTCGAGTCACTGGTCAGCAAGGCGCTGGGCACCGAGCTCCAGGTGGGCTTTCACCCCACGGCCACCGTCGGCACCCTGGCGGCGGCGGCTGGAGCCGCCAGGCTGCTGCGACTGGACCGGCGCCGCGTCACCTACGCACTCGGCATCGCCGGCACCTCCGCCGCGGGCATAGGGGAGATGCTGGGCACCATGTGCAAGGCATTTCATCCGGGTAAGGCCGCCATGCACGGCGTCATGGCGGGATTGCTCGCCGCCAAAGGGCTCGACAGCAGCGAGCAGGTGCTGGAGGCGAAGAGGGGATTCGGCTGGGCCCTGGCCCGAAAGCGGGATCTGGACTCGGCCGCGGTGCGCCTCGGCTCGGACTGGGAGATCCTCGAGGGTGGCTTCAAGCCCTACGCCTGCGGCGTGGTGGCCCACCCAACCATCGACGCGGTGATCGCCCTCCGGAACCAGTACGGGCTCAAGGCGAGCGACGTGCTGTCGATCCACGCCAGAACCAATCCCTACGTGCTGGTGGCCATGGGCAAGATGTCGCCCCGCACCGGTCTGGAGGGGAAATTCAGCACCGTCCACTGCGCGGCGGTGGCGCTGATCGACGGGACCGCCCGCGTGGCCCAGTACACCGACGCTCGCGTGAACGATCCCGAGGTGGTCCGGCTGCGCAACAAGGTGACCATCGAGACCGATGAGACGGTGCGAAAGGACGAGGCCTATCTCACGGTGAGGCTGACCGACGGCCGCACGCTGAAGCATCACGTGGAGCACTGCCTGGGGAGCCGCGACAACCCGATGAGCGGGGCCGACCTGGAGGCCAAGTTCCGCTCCCTGGCGGAGCCGGTGCTGGGCAGCCCCGGCGCCGAGCGCGTGGTCGACCTGGTTCGCCACCTGGACGACCTGCCCGACGTGGGAGAGCTTCCCAGGACGACCGTCCGCCCATAACGCCGGACCTCACGGGAGGACTTCTCACCACAAAGACACGAAGAACACTAAGAACCACTAAGAACATATGTATTGGGGATCTTAGTACTCCATTCCGTAAGTTCGGTAACGTATTCGGATCTGTCGAGAAGTGGTAGGATACCCTCCGCGCAAGGAGGGATCTATGCCACGTCGCAGTCCGTTCACCATCGATCTGTCGCCCGAAGAGACGCGAGCACTCCAGGCCCAGGCCAGGAAGTACTCGGCACCGTATCGTGAGGTGGTTCGAGCCAAGGCCGTGCTGATGGCTGGCCAAGGGCTAGCCAACGAGGAGATCGCGAGCCGGTTGGACATGCCACGCGAAGTGGTGAGCAAATGGCGCAAGCGGTTCTTCCAAGACAGGCTGGCGGGGCTTCGGGACCAACCTCGGAGCGGTCGCCCTGCGGTTTTTCCCCCCTGCGGTGGTGGCGGCGGTGAAAGCACTCGCCTGTGAGTTGCCCCGCACCCGCGGGATCCCGCTGTCCCGCTTCAGCACCTCCGAGCTGTGCTATGAGATAGAGAAGGAAGGGATCGTAGCGGAGATCGGCGGCACGACGGTGTGGCGTTGGCTTCAGCAGGATGCCATCCGCCCGTGGCGCTATCGCAGTTGGATCTTCCCACGGGATCCCGCCTTCGCTGAGAAGGCCGGCCGCGTGCTCGACCTGTACGCAGGCCGGTGGAACGGCCTGCCCCTGACCGAGGCCGACTACGTCCTCTCGGCGGACGAGAAGACCAGCATCCAGGCCCGGGTGCGCTGCTCGCCCACGGAAGCTCCGCGGCCACGTAGGAACATGCGGGTCGAGTTCGAGTATGACCGCGGCGGCGCTTGGGCCTATCTTGCTGCCTGGGATGTCCGTCGGGCCAAGCTCTTTGGTCGGTGCGAAGCCCATAGCGGCATCGCTACCTTCGACGAATTGGTGCGAACCGTCATGAGCCAGGAACCCTATTGCTCGGCCCGACGGGTGTTCTGGGTCATCGACAACGGGTCGTCCCATCGGGGAGCACGCTCCGTGGAGCGGTTGCAGCAATCCTGGCCCACGCTGATCCCGGTGCACTTGCCGGTTCATGCCAGTTGGTTGAACCAGATCGAAATCTACTTCTCGGTTGTTCAGCGTAAGGTGCTCACGCCCAACGACTTCTCCGGCCTGGCCGAAGTCAGCGACCGCTTGCTTGCCTTCCAAGAGCGGTACGAACTGATGGCGCGGCCGTTCGAGTGGAAGTTCACGCGCACCGATCTCGCCCAACTCATGACCCGCCTGGCTGCTGACCCATCCCACCTGGCTCATGCTGCCTAACCACCTGCGCTCCAGATACGTTAGCGAACTTACGGAATGGAGTACTTAGTGTCCTTCGTGTCCTTTGTATCTTTGTGGTTGCTCGCCTCCCCGGATCAGCGCTGGAGCAGCCTGGCCACATCGTCGAACTGCTCCAGGTGGGAGACGGCCTCCACCGTGGCCTCGATCTCCTGTCGCGACAGGACGGCCGCCGACAGGTCGCGGAACTTGTCCTCCAGCTCCTCCTGCGTCGGGGGGTTCTCGGGGTCGCCCTTGCGGAAGTCGACC
>JAUPKO010000372.1 GCA_030837395.1 Actinomycetota bacterium
AGTATGACAGTGCGGCCAGGAGCTCATCCATGGTGCCTTGCGGAAGGGCCATGATCCGCAGGTGGTAGTCGATGCAGAAATCGCGTTCGGTTTCCCAGCGCGGCGGGACGAGCGAGAACGGGTTGCCGACCACCCTCTGGCGCATTTTGGGCATCAGCCGCGTGAGGCGTTCGACGCGGTAGCGGAGGCGGTCCTCCTCCGGTGGGGAGTCGGTCTCCATGAGCACCGTGATGAACGACCTGAGGACTGGGTCGTCCTCGACTCCGAACATCACTGCATCGAACGCGCCCATCCGCGGATCCATCGAACCTCCTGGTTTCACGTGTTGTCGAAATCCCGACGGTGATGACAATAGACGGTCCGGGCCCGCCATGCCGTGGGCCCGGAGCCGCCGGGCACCTGGTTGCGGGCTCGCTGCGCGTGGCACCTCGCGCTGGTGGGGTTACGGTGGAGCGGTGGCGGTTTCAGACGGTAATGGCTGGGTGGAGTGTGCGTGCGGTTCCCGACACTGGGGCAGATTCGGTGCGGCCGGGTTGCTGCTCGTGCACGGACCGGCGGCGCAGGTCGATCGGGGCCCCCTGCCAGGTAACTCCACGGTGCTGTTGCAGCACCGTGCTGAATGGTCGCACGAAGGTGGCACCTGGGGCCTGCCCGGCGGGGCGCGCGACTCACATGAGGACATCGTCACCACGGCGCTGCGCGAGACCTGGGAGGAGACCGGCATCGATGCTTCGGCGGGCGCCTTGCTGGGGGTGCAGCGCACCGACCACGGGTCCTGGTCCTACGCCACGGTGATCATGCGCGCGGACCGTCGCGGCGACCCACGGCGCAATCGTGAGAGCCGAGACGTTCGGTGGCTACCGGTGGCGGATATCGCGGACTTGCCGCTGCACCCGGGATTCGCGCGTTCGTGGTCAACGTTGGCCGGGCCGCGGGTGCGGTTGGTGGTGGATGTCGCCAATGTGATGGGCAGCCGGCCCGACGGTTGGTGGCGCGATCGTGCGTTGGGGGCGCAGCGGTTGGTTGATGATCTCAGCCCCCTGGTAGGTGAGTTGACGATGCCGGAGGGAGCGTTGGTGGCGCTGGTCTCGGCCATCGTGGAGGGGGCGGGGTCACCGGTGATCAGCCCCGATCCGGCGGTCTTGGTGACTGCGGCGCCGACTGCCGATGAGCACATCTCGGCCACGGTCGGAGTCGGCGATGTGGTGGTGACTGCGGATGCGGAACTGCGGGTGGCCGCCGTGGCGCGCGGGGCAGAGGTGATCGGACCGCGCTGGCTGCTCAATCGGATCAATGAGGCCCATCGGTGAGCGTGGCGCCGGCGCCGCTGGCCGAACTCATCGATCCGACCTGGGCTGCGGCGCTGGCCGCTGAGGAGCCGACGATCCGGGCGCTGGGCACCTTCCTGCGGGAGGAGTTGGCCGCCGGACGCGGCTATCAGCCGGCCGGAGCGGCCGTGCTGCGCGCCTTTGCGCTGCCGTTGCCCGACGTCAAGGTGCTCATCGTCGGCCAGGATCCCTACCCGACGCCCGGGCAGGCCGTCGGCCTGTCGTTCGCTGTTCCCCCCGACCTGACCACCCCGCCGCGCAGCCTGGTCAACATCGCCTCGGAGTTACGTGCCGATCTGGGCTGCCTGCCGCCGCGCGATCTGGCCCGCTGGGCCGACGAGGGCGTGTTGCTGCTCAATCGGGTGCTGACGGTGCGGCCAGGTGTGCCGGGTTCGCATCGGGGCAAAGGCTGGGAGCGGGTGACCGACGCGGCGGTGGCGGCGCTGGCCGGCCGCGGTGGGCCGCTGGTGGCCATCCTGTGGGGGCGCGACGCGCAGTCGCTGACACCGCGTCTGGCCGGTGTGCCGATCATCGCGAGCGCACATCCGAGTCCGCTGTCGGCCAATCGTGGATTCTTCGGATCCAGACCGTTCAGCCGGGCGAATCAGGCGCTGGTCGACCAGGGCGGGACTCCGGTGCGCTGGTGCGAGCCGCAGGTCTTCAGCGGTGCGCCGGGGCGTGAGGCGTGATCGGCTAGTGTTGCCCGGTGCCCCGATTCGAGACCGGCGTGGTGATCGCCTCGTCCCGGGACGTGGTCTGGGCGTTGCTCACGGATGCCGCGCGGTACCCATCGTGGAACCCCACCATCGCGGGAATCGAAGGGTCGATCGTGGCCGGTGCCCAGATCTCGGTGTCGTCGGCCGACGACCCCGACCACCGGCGCAGGGTGACGGTCGTCGACTTCGAGCCGGAGAACCACATGACGTGGCGGGCGGACCGGGCGATGGGTCTGTTCACCAGCGAACGGGTGTTCCTGCTCGGTGACTGCGGGTCCGGGGTCCGCTTCGAATTGGCGGAGGATTTCGGTGGGCCGCTGGCTGCGATCCTGGGGCGGCGCGTGCCGGACCGACAGTCGATGTTCGAGGATTTCGCGCAGGCGCTTCGAGCGGCAGCCGAGTCCTACTCGACCACCGGCTAACGACACCCGGCGGCGGGTGTGGCCGGGGGCGCCTGGTCGGCTGGCCCGGAGCGGCCCCATGGGTACCACAGGGCGCCGCAGGGCCCAGCCCTAGTTACCCTTAGGCCATGACCGCCCAACCCGACGGACTGGCCATGTCGCCGGTGATCGATTGGCCCGATCTGTCGGCCAAACAGCAACCGGTGTGGCCCGATCCGGTCGCCCTCGCCGAGGTGCACGCACGCTTGGCCGTGCAGCCCCCGCTGGTCTTCGCCGGTGAAAGCGACAACCTGCGCGCCGAACTGGCCCGGGTTGCCGCAGGCGAAGCTTTCGTGCTCATGGGTGGGGACTGCGCGGAGACGTTCGAGGCCAACACCGCCGACTCGATCCGGGCCCGACTCAAGACCCTGCTGCAGATGGCCGTCGTCCTCACCTACGGCGCCGGCATGCCGGTCATCAAGATCGTCCGGATGTCGGGCCAGTACTTCAAGCCCCGAAGTCAGCCGAAGGAGTCGCGCAATGGTGTCGAGTTGCCCTCCTACTTCGGGGACGG
>JAUPKO010000373.1 GCA_030837395.1 Actinomycetota bacterium
CTTCGCGCCCGGCGCCGAGGTGGTGGCCGACGGTGCGGGTGCCGAGGTGCTGACGGTCGCCGCGGCCACCTGGCACTCGGGCCGGTTGCTCGTGCGCTTCGAGGGCACCGCTGATCGCACTGGCGCCGAGGCCCTGCGTGGACTTCTGTTGCGGGTGGCGGTCGTGCCCGGTGAGGTGCCCGAGGACCCGGAGGAGTTCTACGACCGGCAGTTGCTGGGGTTGCAGGCACTGGGCCCCGGTGACGTGGCGCTGGGCACGGTGACCGACGTGGTGCACCTGCCCGGGCACGATCTGCTGGCGGTGCAGCCGTCGGCCGGTCCGGACGGCGATGCCGAGGTGCTGGTGCCGTTCGCGGCCCAGATTGTGGTCGAGGTCGACCTCGCCGCGGGCGTGGTGCGGTTGGACCCACCCGGCGGCCTGTTCGAGGTGTTGCCGGCGGACGAGGAGCCCGACACCGGATGAGGGTCGACATCATCACGATCTTCCCGGACTACCTCTCGCCCCTGGAGTTGTCGCTGGTGGGCAAGGCACGTCGTGCGGGCATCCTCGACGTGCACGTGCACGACCTTCGCTCGTGGGCCACTGACAGGCACCGAACGGTTGACGACTCTCCGTACGGCGGTGGCCCGGGCATGGTGATGCGGCCGGATGTGTGGGGTGCGGCGCTGGATGCGGTGCGCGCACTCGGACCGGTCGGGGGATCGGCCACCTTGGTGATTCCCACACCGTCCGGACGACCCTTCACCCAGCCCCGGGCGCAGGAGTTGTCGGCGAGCCCGTGGCTGATCATCGCCTGCGGCCGCTACGAGGGCATTGATGCCCGGGTGGCGGCTCACTACCGCGAGGTGATGCCGGTGATTGAGTTCAGCGTCGGTGACGTCGTGCTGGCAGGCGGTGAGGCCGCCGCCCTTGTCATGGTCGAGGCCACGGCCCGACTCCTGCCCGGCGTCCTGGGCAACGAGGCCAGCGCGCCGGATGACTCCTTTGCGCCCGGCCGATCCGGTGCAGCCTTGGAGGGTCCGGTATTCACCCGCCCGCCGGTGTGGCGCGGATTGACCGTTCCGGATGTGTTGCTCTCCGGTGATCACGGTGCGGTGGCCCGCTGGCGGAACGAACGTTCCGCGGACCGAACTCGTCGAATGCGCCCCGATCTGGTGGGGCCGGGCTACCCTGACGACAAGGTGCTGCCGTTGGCCGAGTCCGAGGAGTGGTGATGGAAGACTTCGTTGTGGGATTGCTGGCCATCGCGGTGGGTGCGTTGTTCTGCTTCCGCGGCTACTTGGCGCTGCGGATCGTGTTTCCGATCTGGGGTGCCTTCGTCGGCTTCGTCTTCGGGGCCGGGCTGGTGGCCGGGTTCGCCGACAACGGGTTCCTGCAGTCGGTGGTGGGCTGGTTGGTGGCCATCGTGTTCGCCGTGGTGTTCGGGCTGTTGGCCTACCTGTACTACGCGGTGGCGGTTGTGATCGGGATGGGGGCGATCGGCTTCGCCCTCGGGACGGCGCTGATGGCGGCGCTCGGGGTGCAGTGGTCCTGGCTGGTGATTCTGGTGGGGGTCACTGTTGGCGTCCTGCTGGCTGTCGTGTCCATCGTGGGCAATATGCCCATGGTGCTGCTGGTGGTGCTCAGTTCTTTCGCCGGCTCGGCCATGATCGTGGCGGGGCTGTTGTTGATGTTCGGCGTCGTCGACACCGGTGACTTCACCCAACCGTCTGCCACCCAGAACGTGGACCTGGGCTGGTGGTGGACCGCGACCTTCCTGGTGTTGGCCGTGATCGGCATGATCTCGCAGATCAGGGCAACTGAGCGGCTCATGGCACCCATGCGTCAGGAGTGGACAGGCGATCCCGCCGCCAGTCGGGCGTGAATGGGCGGACCCGTAGTCCGCACCTCATCTTCGCTATGCCACACTTGAGCCCACCCGACTGACCTTGCCGCCTGCCGCGGGGGGCGAAGGTCGTTAGTGCGGGAGTCCCCATCATCAACCCGACGTCTGTGGCTCGACCTGCGGCGCGCCATGAGGAGACCAACAATGAACATCCTCGACGAACTCGACGGCCAGTCCCTACGCGACGACCTGCCCGAATTCCGCCCCGGCGACACCGTCAAGGTGCACGTGCGAGTGGTGGAAGGAAACCGATCCCGCGTGCAGGTGTTCACGGGGGTTGTGTTGCGCCGACAGGGTGGCGGCCTGCGTGAGACTTTCACCGTGCGGAAGTTGAGTTTCGGGGTGGGGGTCGAGCGTACGTTCCCGTTGCACTCGCCGGTGATTGAGCAGATCGAGGTGGCCACCCGCGGCCAGGTGCGGCGGGCCAAGCTCTACTACTTGCGCGACCTGCGCGGCAAGAAGGCCAAGATCAAGGAACGCCGCGACACCGTCTGAGCCCTTGCACCGGCGTTCGCTGCTGTGGCTGCTCGCCTCGGCAGTCGTGGGGGTGGTGGCGGCCGTCGCACTCAACTCCGTCGTGGTCACCGTCGCCCGGGTGGAGTCCGGTTCCATGGTGCCGACCATCGCCGCCGGCGAAACTGTGGTGGTGTGGCGGATCGGTGAGGTGCGCCGCGGTGACATCGTGGGCTTCGACGGTCGAGGGTCGTTCGTGCCGTTGACGCACCCGGAGGTTACCTACGTCAAGCGGGTGATCGGCGTGGGCGGCGATCGGGTGGCCTGTTGTGACGACCGGGGCCGCGTGCTGGTCAACGGTGTCCCGCTGACGGAGGCGTACCTGGCTCCGGGCTCATTTGACGAAGTTGCCTTCGACGTGGTGGTGCCGGAAGGCAAGATGTGGGTCATGGGTGACAATCGCGCCGAATCGGCTGACAGCCGGGCGCACCTAGGTGATCCCGGCGGGGGCTTCGTGCCGTTGACGCGGGTGGAAGGACGGGTCGTGGCGGTACTCGAACCGCCGGTCGACGCGCGTAAAGTGGCGTCGCGGTGAGCACGCCTGAACACATCGACCGAGCGCTGCGCAGCGCAGGAGGAGGCACCGTGGAGCAGCCCTCCTCACAGCGCGGTTCGTCGGCATGGCGGGCGGTGCGCGAAGTTGTCATCGTGCTGGTGGTGGCGGTCGTGCTCTCGGTAGTGGTGCGCACATTTTTCGTGCAGGCCTTCTACGTCCCCAGTCAGTCGATGGAGAACACGCTGCTGCCCAGCGACCGAATCCTCGCGTCCAAGATCACGACGAATCTCGCCGGAGTCAAGCGCGGTCAGGTGGTGGTTTTTCGCGACCCCGGCGGATGGCTGCCCCAGACGACGCCGCTACCCACCTCGCCGATCCGAAGTGCCCTGGAGTTCGTCGGCATCATTCCCACCAACAAGGGCGAGGACCTGGTCAAACGGGTCATCGCGGTGGGCGGTGATCGGATCGCCTGCTGCGATCCGCAGGGCCGGATCCTGCTCAACGGCGTGCCGTTGGTGGAGCCCTATATGAAGCCTGGGGTCAGCACCGACCAGGTGCAGTTCGACGTCGTGGTGCCGGCTGACTCCGTGTTCGTGATGGGCGACAACCGGTCCGAGTCAGCCGACTCTCGCTACCACCTCGATGAGAATGACGGTGCCGTGCCGGTGGACAACGTCGTGGGGCGGGTGTTCCTGAACGTGTGGCCGCTGAGCCGGGTCTCAACCTTCCCGATCCCCAAGGTGCCCTTCGACGACCCGGCGCTGGACGCAGGTGCCAGCGGACAGTGACCCCGAGCCGGCCGACGCTGCGGTACGAACGCGCACTACTGCGCACTGGTGTCACCGCCCTGGCCTGCGCCGATGAAGCTGGCCGGGGTGCCCTGAGCGGACCTGTTAGCGTCGGTGTGGTGGTCGTTACGGCGGTCACCCCGACGGCGCCGACGGGGGTTCGGGACAGCAAATTGCTCACGCCGGCGCGGCGGCAGGCGCTGGTCCCGAAGATCGCGCTGTGGGCGGCACACGCGGTCGGTATGGCGTCCGCGCAAGAGATCGACCGGATCGGCATCGTGCCGGCGCTTCGACTTGCCGGGCAGCGCGCCCTCTCCGCGCTGCCCGTGGCCGCCGATGCCGTTCTGCTCGACGGCAATCACGACTACCTCACCCCGCCCGATCAGCCGTCCCTGTTCGGCGACGGCCCGGACGTCCGTGTGCCGCCGGTGATCACCAAGGTTAAGGCTGACCTGCGGTGTGCCGGGGTGGCCGCGGCCAGCATCCTGGCCAAGACCGCCCGGGATGCCGTCATGGTTGAACTCAGCAGCGACTTTCCGCAGTATCAGTGGGAGGTGAACAAGGGCTACGGCGCACCCGATCATGTGGCCGCGCTGCGGCGATGGGGGCCCACGGCGCACCACCGTCGCTCGTGGCAGTTGCCCACCGGGCCGCTCTGCGGTGACTCACGCACCGGCACGGCACCGCCACCGGTGTCGAGTTCGCCGGTAGTGTCGAATGCTGCACCGTCGACCGGCGAGAGGGCGATGAAGTGAGCATTGAGGATTTGGAGCAGTACGAGAGCGAGATCGAACTTGCGCTCTACCGGGAGTATCGAGATGTGGTGAGCCTGTTCGCCTACGTCGTCGAAACCGAACGGCGGTTCTACCTGGCCAATGACGTCGATGTCCGGGTGCGTTCCACCGAGGGCGGCGAGGTGTTCTTCGAGGTGACCATGGTGGATGCCTGGGTGTGGGACATCTACCGGCAGGGCCGGTTCGTCAAGCAGGTGCGGGTGCTGACGTTCAAGGACGTCAACGTCGAGGAACTCAACCCGGCGAATCTGGAGCCGCCCGAGCAGCCGTGACGTTGCTCCGGCGAGTCGTCCACAGATCCGCGTCTGGGGCTGGTGCCGTGGCCCGCTAGCGACCACTGTCGTGGGCGGAGGTGATTCACGTGGGGGGAAGTCCCTCGCCGCCGTCGCGGCGCAACGTGGTGGGCCGGTACGGCGAGGATCTGGCCTGTCGGCACCTGAGCGGGCTCGGCTACGCCATTGTGGCGCGCAACTGGCGGTGCCCGGCCGGTGAGGTCGACATCATCGCTGTCGACGGCAACTGTCTGGTGGTCTGTGAGGTCAAGACCCGAACGTCCGCCGCCTTTGGCACTCCGCAGGAGGCCGTAACGTGGCGCAAGGCCCGTCGCCTACGTCAGTTGAGCAGCCTGTGGCTGGCCGAGCGGACGTCGTCGGAGACGGAGCGGTTCGACGAGGTGCGGGTCGATGTGGTGGCGGTGTCGCTGCCCAAACGTGGCGCGGCGGTCCTGGACCATTTGCGTGGGGTGTGCTGATGCGCACCGGTCGCAGTCGCACCGCGGTGGTGCTCGGGGTGCAGGCCCACCTGGTCGATGTGGAGGCCCACGTGGCTCAGGGCCTGCCGCATTGGACCATCGTCGGGCTGCCTGACGCCGCTGTGAGCGAGTCCCGGGAGCGGGTGCGGGCCGCAGTGGCCAGCAGCGCGCTGCCCTGGCCCACGGGGCGCATCACGGTCGGGCTCAGCCCGGCCTCCCTGCCCAAACGGGGGTCCGGTTTGGACCTGGGGATCGCCATCGCAGTTCTGGCAGCCACCACACCGCTACCGCAGGCGGCGGAAGTGAGCCGCTGGGTGTTCGTGGGGGAGGTCGGCCTGGACGGCAGCGTGCGTCCGGTCGGTTCGGTCCTGCCAGCGGCCCTGGCGGCGCGGGAGGCACACGCTCCGCAGTTGGTGGTGCCGGCAGCGAACTCCCGGGAGGCTGCCTTGGTCACCGGGGTATCGGTGCTGCCGGTCGTCTCGTTGCGCCACCTGTGGGCGGTGCTTGTCGGCGACGACACCGCCGTTGCAGCGGCTGAAGCCGCCGACAGCCGTGACCGCGAGGCCACCACGGCCGGTTGGTCACCGGGGCCCCAACTGCCTGATCTGGCCGACGTCAGGGGGCAGGAGCAGGCTCGTCGTGCGCTGATGGTCGCCGCTGCGGGGGCGCA